>JBDHIK010000254.1:0-2287 GCA_039587475.1 Gemmatimonadota bacterium
GACGGCAAGGTCACCCATGCAACGGGACAGCCGCGCCGGTGAGAACTCGCCCCGAGGCAGGGCCTGCATGCACTCCAGCGTCTGGTCCGGCTGGAACTCGAAGGCCGACTCGGCCGCGCCGGGATTGCAGAAGCAACCGCCGCGGAGAGAGAGTCCGACTTCCCCGGCCCGGGCCACCACCTCGTCGTGGTACACCACATTGCCTTCGTCGTCCAGTACGTTGAACGCCACCGTCCCGCCGCGGTCCACCATGTCGTGCGGGCCGTAGATCCGGAGCCGGGGGGCGCCGTTGTCGTGTTGCAACTCGAGCATCCCGTCGAGCATGGTGTTCATCAGGTGGTACACGTGGTCGTGAATCCGGTGCATGCCGATTTCGCTCAGCAGCGCCAGCCCTGCCGGGACCGCAGCGATACTCAGGAAGTTGGGCGTGCCGTCCTCGAAGGCCTCGATGGTCGAGACCAACCGGTGCACCTTGTTCTGGACCGACACGAACTCGACGGTTCCGCCGGCAAACCAGGGGCGGCGCAGTTTGTCCAGCGCTTCGTGCCTGACGATCAGGGCGCCCACCCCGGTTGGGAAGCCGAACATCTTGTAGAAGGAGACGCAGACGAATTCGGGGCGCACCTGTCGCAGGCTCAGGGTGTTGGTGGGCACGAAGGCCGCCGCGTCGAGGACCACGTCGTAGCCCAGTGCCTGCGCGCGGGGGATCAGGTCCAGGGTGGTCTTGACCCCGGAGAAGTTGGACTGGGCGTTATAGGCGAACAGCGACGGTGGGGCCCCCTCCACCGATGAGACCTGCGACAGCCGTTCGGGGTGCAGCCGCAGTTCGTCGTCGAGTTGCAGGTACTCCACCGTGGCACCCTGGCGCTGGGCGTATTCCCGGATGCCGTGCACCGAGTTGTGGTTGTCCGCGGACAGGAGAAAGTGCGAACCCTGTTGGAAGGGGTAGGCCTCTCCGATCAGATGCAGGGCGGCGCTGGCATTGGCCGGGAAACAGACGGCGTATTCGGCCGGGTCGGCATCGAAGAACGCCAGGACGTCGCGGCGGGCCTCTTCGACGATCTCCGTGGAGGCCAGAGAAGACGGATTCTCCGAGTGGGGGTTCCCCAGCACGGTCGAGGTCAGGAAGTCGGCATAGCCCCGCACCAGCGACTCGGCGTAGAGCCCGCTGCCGGTGTAGTCCAGGTAGGCGTGGTTCCCGGCATCGAGTCGGCTGAATTCCTCGCGGCGCAGCCTCTCGAACTGATCGACGATGGACTCCCTCGAACTCAAATGCCGCATCCTCTCCGCGACCGGCGTGATGCCGTCGCACTGGTGTCTTCCGGTGACCGCAGGCGCCTGGGCCTGCCGCCGAAATATCGACTCAACTCCGCCACCCGCTCGAACGCGGCGACGTCCCGGGCCGAGGCGCCATGGTGCAGAACCGGGGTGAGTACCTCGTCATGCCACTCGTCGACCCCGGCTCTCAGGTACAGTACCCTGGCCATCCCGGCTTGGCGAGCCTGCCGGGCAACTGTCCGCGCCTGACCGTCTCCGGAGCCATACACCACGATGACCGCACCCGAATCCGCCCCGGCGGCCAGGCCGATCACGGAATCCGCACCGATACGCCTGGCCTGGGGAAGGTGGTACTCCCGAAATGGCGCAACCGGGCGGAGATCGGCCAGGGTGAGGCCTGGTCGGCCGTCGCGCAACCACCGGGCTACGGTCACGGCGCTGATCCGGAAATCTCCGTCCCCGGGGTCCGAACTGTCAACCACGAGGGCTGCCCCGGCCCCGGCAAGGGCCAGTACGAACAGGGCACGGTGCAGGGGGTTCCGGGCAGGGCCCGGCATCATGGCTGGGAGCGGGCGGCTTCGAAGCGGGCAGCGGCCGCGAACGCCGTCAGCCCCAGGGCCACCAGGAAGAACGTGGCCGTGCCCGGGGCGATGCCCATGCGGGACGGAATGGTGGCCACGCCCAGAGAGGTAGCGTCGTACCATGGCGCCATGAGCGGATAGGCCTCGTGGAAGACGAATACACCCAGCAGCATCCCCGTCATCACGGCCAGGCCGTCGACGCGGCCGCTGGCCAGTGAGACGCAGGATGTGCCGGGGCAGAGGCCGGCCATGACGAACCCGAGCCCGAACACCAGGCCACCGGTCAATTGGGGAAGGACGTAGGTCTCGGGAACGTAGATCGCGGCCAGGTCGACGAGGCCGAAGTGTGACAGCCAGTAGAGGCCAAGCGCCGCCGTGATGATGGCGCTGAACATGACCTTGAAGACCGTCAGGTCGGTCAGATAGAA
>JBDHIK010000255.1:0-2286 GCA_039587475.1 Gemmatimonadota bacterium
GGCCGGCGTTCTGGAGCCTCGGCGGCGACATCAACCGCAATCCCTGGCCCGGGGCCGGCGAGATCGACTTCATGGAGTGGGTCGGCCGGCTGCCCAACGAGACATTCGGTACGATCCACGGGCCCGGTTACAGCGGCGGCGGGAGCTTTGGCGGCATCTTCAACTTCGGCGAGCCGGTCTTCGCCCGGTACCACACCTTCACGGTTGAGTGGGAGCCGGACCTGATCACCTGGTATGTCGACGGCATCCAGTATCACCAGGCCTCGCCGGCTGACGTGCCCGGGCCGTGGGTGTTCGACAAGCCGTTCTTCCTGGTGCTCAACTTCGCCATCGGCGGCAACTTCGGCGGCCCGGTGAGCCCGGGCGTGACATTCCCTCAGGAGTACCGGGTCGACTACGTGCGGGTGTTCCAGGGCCCCGACACCGCCGAGCGATTCGAAGCGTCGTTCACTGACGATGTTGCCGGCTGGCAGCACGTGACAATCCCGTTCAGCGCCTTCACCCGCAGCGCCGACCAGCCCGCCGGCGCCCCAGACGACGGGCTGGGCCTGGACGACGTGCATGGTTATGGCTTCGCATTACCCGAGGGGAACGCCAGCGGCGAGGTGATGGTTGACCTCGTGGAGCTGAACGAGATCCCGCCGCCCATCGGGCTGGTCGTCACGACGCTGGATGACAGCGGCCCCGGTTCGCTGCGGGAGGCACTCGACCTGATCGCCGACGGCGGTACGATCACTTTCGATGCGGGGCTGGCCGGCGGTACGATCGGGCTCACTTCGGGTCAGCTCGTCGTGGACCGTTCGCTGACGATCGATGCCTCGGCGGCGCCCGGTGTGACCGTGAGCGGCGGCAACAACTCCCGCGTCTTTCAGGTCGAGGCGACGGCGACGGTGTCCATGAACGACCTGGTGGTGGCGGACGGCACGGCGGCTCCTCGGGGCGGAGGCATCCTGAACTTCGGGACGCTGAACCTCGACCGGGTCGTGGTGCGGGACAACGCCGAGACGAGCCTCGGCCCGGCGAATTTCGAGTTCGGTGGTGGCGGGATCTACACCGGGGCCGGCGCCACGTTGAACCTCACCGACAGCGCGGTGGCGGACAACGTCAGCCATAACCAACCGTCGGGTGGGATCTACGGCTTCTTCGGGAGCACGATCAATATCACTCGCAGCACGGTCAGCAATAATAAAGCGCTGGCGGACGTAGCCGGCGGGCTGCGCTCGCTGGGTGACGCCACCATCCTCAACAGCACGTTCAGCGGGAACGTGTCGGCGGCCTGGCACGGCGGCGGGATCTTCCACACGGACGGCCAGCTCACGGTGACCAATTCTACGTTCAGCGGCAACGTGGCGCCGGGCGGCACGGCGTCGGGCATCGTGGTCGCCGCGTTCGGTGCGCCGGCCAACGCCACGCTGACCAACAACGTGCTGGCAGGCTCCGGTGGCGCCCTTGCCTGTGCGACCGAGGGCGGTGGCGCGGCGACGATCACCTCGGGCGGCTCCAACGTGATCAGCGACGGCTCGTGCAACCCGACCGGGACCGACCAGTCGTTCACCGACGCGCTGCTGGGGCCGCTGGCCGACAATGGCGGATCCACTCTGACCCATGCACTCGGGGCGGGCAGTCCGGCCATTGACACCGCTGACGCGGGCGCCTGTCCGGCGACAGACCAGCGCGGCGTGGCCCGGCCACAGGGTGCTGGCTGTGACGTCGGGGCCTTCGAGTCGACGCCGTAACCGGCCTTCGCCAATCGGGCGACGGTCACATGGCCGCGTCGGCGCAGTGATGCCGCGATGGGGTTGCCACCCAGCTAAGCAGAGAAGTCCCGCTCCTGACTGGCTGGCTTCTGCGCTTTGCGGTGCTCGCTGGGATCGATCTCGTTGGCCAGCAGCTTGCAGCCTCATCCCGGCGGGTGCGCGCATCTTTCAGGTAAGTCGATCTAGTTTGCTTGAGCCACAGGTCACCTGCAGGCGATGGTGGCCGTGTCCATATTGGATCTCGTCCACGCCAATGGCCCGCAGCGGGCTCAGGGTACGATGGGCCAGGCCCCCCACTCGACCACGTACTCCAGCGCATGACACACCGTGTCCCAGCTGGGGTGGAACGAGCGTGCAGTGTCGGTCCACGACAGCTTGCGTGCCTAGCCCGCATATCTCAGCGATTTCACTCGATCGGGCTGGCTGACTTGTCCCTTGAATCCACAGCACATTGTCCACGCTTGCAAATACACTGAGTATGTGTGGCGCGCGGACAATGCCCTGCGCCATCTCTTCGCGAATCGCTGAG
>JBDHIK010000256.1:0-2281 GCA_039587475.1 Gemmatimonadota bacterium
CGTGCTCTGGGTAGAGTAGAGGTCAGGTGCACGCCACGTTAGCGTTGGTCGAGCCGTTGCCGCCCCTTTCGTCTGGCGGTGCCTCAAGAGACCGGCGCATGGTGGGGCGCCCCTGACCTCCCTCATCAAACCGTGCATGCGATTTTCCCGCACACGGCTTTCCGATGCCCTTCACCGCGAGGCATGCGCGTGCACCCAGGGCGCGGTGGTCGGCAGCCGGAAGAGGTGGTAGACCCGATGCAAACGCCGGCGCGGGAAGCGTTTCAGGCCCCCGCGATACAGCGCGACGCGGTGACGGTTGCACAGCTGGCTGCGCAGCCGCTCCTCCACGAAGGCGTTGAGTCGCGAGAACACCGCAGAGCAGTTGCGGTGATGGAAGTAGCGCGCCCAGCCGCGTAGGACGGTGTTGAGACGGGCGACGAGCTGGGGCAACGGCACCGCCGTGTACCCGCGCCCGGTCAAGCGTCTCACCTCCGCCTTGATACGCTGTACCGCCTGCTTCGAAGACTCGACGTGGGGGTAGCGACGTCCCGTGCGCCGGCTGCGCCGCACCCCGAACCAGAACCCCAGGAAGGTAAACCCGGTCTGCCGGGCGTCCACCAACTGAGTCTTGGCCTCGTTGAGCTGCAACCCCAGACGCTCGAGCACGCGACGAACAGCCGCCAGCGGCCGCTCCACGTCTCCCGCACAGAGCACGACGAAGTCATCGCAGTAACGAACGAGACGCGCGCGGTAGCGCCGTTCCAGGTCGTGTCGCTCCCAGATCCTGTCCAACAGGTGCAGGTACACGTTGGCAAGCAACGGCGAGATCACGCCGCCCTGCGGCGTTCCCCGCCGCACACCCTTACCTCCGGATACCCGGTGCCGCCCGTCGAGCCCTTCCTCTACCACCGGCGCCTTGAGCCATTGCTGTAGGAGGGCGAGGAGCCCGCCGTCCACAATCCGCTCAGCCACCACCGCCATGAGCTTGTCATGGGCAATGGTATCGAAGTACTTCGACAGATCAGCATCGATCACCTGGACGTGACCCGCTCGCAACGCGTCCGCGACGGCATCCACCGCGGCGTGTGCCGAGCGCTTCGGACGGAATCCGTACGAACACTCGCAGAAGTCCGCCTCGAAGATCGGCTCCATCACCAGCTTGACCGCCATCTGCACCACCCGGTCCCGGATGGTCGGTATCCCCAGCGGTCGCTGCTCGCCGTTCGGCTTCGGTATCCATACCCGCCGCACCGGCTGACATCGGTATCGTTTGGTCTTCAACTCCTCCTGCAAGCCGGCCACGAACACCGCCTTCCCCTCATCCGCCTCGATGGCCTCGAAGGTCACGCCGTCGATTCCCGGCGCACCTCGGTTCGACCGGACTCGGTCATAGGCATGACTCAGGATGTCCGCCCGATAGACCTTGTCGTACAACGCGTAGAAGCGAAAGCCGGGCTCTTGCTTGGCCTTGCGGTAGAGCTTCCTCTGCTGCGTCCTGATTTCATCGGGAGTGGCTAGCGCCATGGCGCAATCCCCCTATCCTCCGCGCTTCGGTCGCTTGGACAAAGTAGGGCCCCTTCCCATCGGCTCGGGGTTGTGTTGTCCCCGTGCCTCGAGCGGTACTATGCGCCCCTCCGACTCCCAGCACGGCCCGATGCGACTTCGGCCTCGCCTTATACGCATCGGTTGGTGGTCCCGTCCCACCACCGTACTGGGCCTCCCGTCCTGCACTGCTTCTCTTCCGCAACATGCCACCCCTATCTACCCCGGGAGGACCGATGGGACGCTTCCGTTGTCTCATCCCATCGACACCGGCCTTCCCCTTGATCCCACAGGGTCGGCCCCTCCAACTAACGGTGACGAGGCTACATCCAGGTTCGCTTGCGCTGCGGCCTGCTGCTTTGCGCTTGGGACACTTACGACCCCCGATTGCTCGGACGCCGCGTCCGGCGCTAGGAAGGCGAACGGACAACTCCTTCCGCGGGACTCTAACCCGCTAGAGAAACAGCCGATAACGGCATACGGGATCCCCACGACCCTAATTGCATTGTCTGAGCTCGACGACGCCGAGAAGCAGGAGCTCAGCGGCGAGCTCGATGCCGTCGTGGGGCACTTCGTAGCGGGGATCGCGATAGATCTCGCGCCCGAGGAAGATCGCGGAGAGGACATGTCGTCGCTGCTCGGTGTTGGCTTGGAAGTGGCGGTGCCACTGGGCGGCCCGAGCGGCGAGGCCGAGTAGCCACAGCGCGAACATCGCCAGCGCCGCGATGAGCAGGAGCGCCTCGCGCCGAGCGAGGGT
>JBDHIK010000257.1:0-2269 GCA_039587475.1 Gemmatimonadota bacterium
ACCAGCAGTTGGGCGGCCACCAGCACGCCGGTCGCCGCGGCGACACCCAACCGGGGAATGGCAAACGCGATGGCACTGACCAACATGACACCGAGGGCGCCACCGGCGAGGGCATACCAGGGAACGGAGCGCCAGGCGCTCAGTTGCCCTCCCGGAATCACCAGGAGCAGCGCGCCGGCGAACACCGCGCCACCCAGGTGGACCACGAAGGCGCTCTGCAGAACGCCAATGCGTTGTCCCATCAGCGCCGCCAGGGGATTCTGCAGGCCGACGGCAACACCGCCCACCAGAACCACGACCAGGGAAATCAGCAGGTACACGGGAGCTCTCCAATCGGCAGGTGCGCCGTGCCAGGTGTCGTCACAGCCGCTTGTAGAAGCAGCGTATCATTCCTGCGTCGGTGAACCCGAGCGCGGTGTGGGCCGAGATGCTCGGACCATTGTCCGGGTCGGCATCCGAAGCGAACTCGCTGCAGCCCTGCGCTCTGCCCCAGTCCTCGGACGCCCCCACGAGGGCCCGACCGACGCCGGTTCCGCGCCGGGGCTCGGCGACGTACCAGCCCTCCAAGTAGGCTACCCGGTCCGTCAGGCAGCCCTCCGCGTACGGCCGGATGGCCAGTTCCACGAAGCCGACCAGCGATCCGTCGGCGTCCTCGGCCACCAGGACCGCCGCAGGCCGTGCCGGCGCTGGGTTGGCGAAGAACTCCTCGATCTCCTCCCAGTGTTCTGCCTCGGGGCCTTCCGGCCACAGGACGCACCGCATGCGAAGCCAGTCGTCGCGGTCTCCGGGGTCCACTGGACGAACTCTCACGACGCTCCCACGATCACCCGAATGCCCGGCATCCGGAGGCGGCCATGGCGAAGATGAGAAAACGGGTAGATCCGATGTGCATGAGAGGCCATCCTGGCATTGCGGGGATACTGCTGATGCCTGGGTTACGCGGCCCCGGTCGGTCGGTGGGACCGGGTCCAGAGTAACGCAAAGGGCAGCCCCGTCGCAATGAAGGCCAGGTCGATGAGCGACAGCACCGGTTCCGTGCTGAAGCGGAACACCAGGAGGGCCACGATGCCGGTCAGGTAGACGATCGGCACCAGGGGCCAGCCCGGGACCAGGAAGCTGGCGCCGTCTCCGACGCCCTCGCGCCGTAGCTTGAAGAGGGCCACGGTGGTGAAGGCGTAGAAGATGAGGACGGCGAACGTCATCCCGGCCACGATGTTCTCGAAGCTCTGCCGCACCAGGAGGATGACCGCCGCCCACACGCAGTGCACCACGATGGCCCGGGAGGGCGTCCGGAAACGCGGATGCACGTAGTCGAGCCAGCGAAAGAACAGGCCGTCCCGGGCCATGGCGTAGTAGACCCGCGGGGCGGCCGTGATGGTGCCGTTGATGCTCCCGGTGGTCGACACGATCACCAGCAGGGCCACCAGGCCGGCCCCGACCGGTCCGATCACCGAGGTCATGGCGTCCGAGGCCACGATGGTCGCGCCGCGGACATCCTCGATCCCCAGCACCTTGTGGTACATGACGTTGGTGGCCAGGTACAGAAACGCCACCGTCGCCACCGAGATCAGCAGGCTGGTGGGGATCACCTTCCGGGGGTTCTTCATCTCTCCGGCGACGTACCCCAGACGGTCCCAGCCCAGATAGCTGAACACGATCAACAGGAACGCGGCACTGGCGTTGCCGATCGGGCCGAGCGTTTCCGTCGCTGGAGCGGTCGTGCCGAGGAGGCTGGGGTCGCCACGGCTTGCGGCAAGACCCAGGGCCGCGAGCGCCAGGAGGCCGCCCGCCTTGAGCAGGGAAGAGGGCCGCTGGTACAGTGCCGCCCAACGAATGCCCACATAGTTGACGGCGCCGAGTGCGGCGATGGTGCCCAGGGCGACCCAGGTCCGAGTCCCCGCCGACATCGGGATGAAGTAGCCCAGGTAGTTGGCGGTGATGATGGCCAGGCCGGCACCGGGGCTGGTGCGGATGATGAACAGCTGGGCCCAGCCGAACATGAACCCGACGAAGGGCCCGAAGGCCCGGGACAGGTAGACATACTCGCCGCCGGTATTGGGCAGGCGAGTCCCCAGCTCGGCGTAGATGAGTCCGCCGGTGAAGGCCAATACCCCGCCGAGAATCCAATAGACGGCGATGACGGCAAAGGAGGAGTGGTACCCGGCGATGATCTGCGGGGTCGAGAAGATCCCGGCTCCGATGGTGATGCCGACGACGATGGCGATGCCATCCACCGTCGTCAGTGACTTACGCAGGCCCGGTCCCGGGG
>JBDHIK010000098.1:0-11300 GCA_039587475.1 Gemmatimonadota bacterium
CGCCTCATCAACTCGGGACAGAGCTGCATCGCGGCCAAGCGGTTCGTCGTGGTCGAGAGCGTCCGCGACGAATTCGAGCGCCGGTTGGTCGACGGGATGCGTCACGTCACCGTGGGCGATCCGCTGGCGGAAACCACGGACGTCGGGCCACTGGCCCGAGTCGATCTCCGGGACGAGTTGCACGACCAGGTGGAGCGGAGCGTGGCCAAGGGCGCCCGGCTGTTGCTGGGAGGCGCCGTGCCGGCCGATCCTGGCGCCTTCTACCCGCCGACCGTCCTGACGGACGTCGGGCGAGGGATGGCCGCCTACCGCGAGGAACTGTTCGGCCCGGTCGCGGCCGTCATCCCGGTGAAAACCGAACGGGCGGCCATCAAGGTGGCCAACGACTCCGTCTTCGGCCTGGGCGCAGCGGTGTTCACGCGCGACGTTGTGCGGGGCGAGGAGATTGCCGCGCGAGAACTCGAAGCCGGCGCCTGCTTCGTCAACGCCTTCGTGAAATCGGACCCGAGGCTGCCGTTCGGCGGCATCAAGGAGAGCGGTTACGGCCGTGAACTGTCCTACCACGGCATCCGGGAGTTCGTGAACGTAAAGGCGGTGTACCTGAAGTAGGGCAGGGCTCCACCCCGGGCATCCTGCCCAGCGCATGTGCTACACCAGGCCGGGATCGGCAGGTTCCCGTGTGGTGATGCCGCGCCGGCCGGTCTGGTCGCGTTGGCGCGGTGACGGCTGGTCCGAGATGCGGGCCGTTCTGCCGGTATTGCATCGTCGTCCTGGCGCGCCCATACTCGACCGGAGTCACCTCCGAGGAGGCCTTTGGCCGTGCCCGATCCCAACAACGTGTCCCCCGATTCCCGCGCCGTCGACCACGACGTCGATGTGTTCGGCATCACCCACCCGGGCAAGGTGCGCGAGGTCAACCAGGACCACTTTCTGATTTCCTCGCTCAGGAAGCACATGGTGGTGCACCACACCAGCCTGCCGACGGTGGAGCACGTTCCGCTCGAGGGGGAGCGGCTGGCCTACCTGGCCATGGTGGCCGACGTACCGAGGCGTTGCAGGAAGCCGGTATGCGCTGCCACCAGGCGGTCGTCCAGCAGTCCGGCACCGAGACCGAGGATGATGAGGAAGGGGGCATGGCGACCACCCTCACGTTGGCCCTCAGCGTCTGGCCGCAGACCTACATTCTCCAGATCGGTGACAGTCGCTGCTACCTGTTCCAGGACGGCGAGTTGACGCAGATCTCCCAGGACCAGACGATGGCGCAGGAGCTGATCGACCGGGGGGTGCTGACCCGGTCGCAGGCGGACAAGACCCGGTGGGCCCACGTGCTGTCGAGCAGTATCGGCGGCCGCGAGGCGGCGCCGGTCGTCACCCGGATCGACCGCAAGTGGGGCGACGTGGGGCTGCTCTGCAGTGACGGCTTGACCAAGCACGTGTCGGACGACCGGATCGCCGAACGACTCCGCACCATGACTTCCGCACGCCAGGTGTGCCAGGATCTCTTGCAGGATGCTCTGGATGACGGCGGCAGCGACAACATCACCCTCATCGTGGGGCGCCTGGTACCCCGTTCCTGAGCCATGTGACCGGGGTCACGGTCCCGGCACATCCTTTGCCCTAAGATCGGTCTACCATGGCCGATCCGATATCCGAGACCCAACTGGCCCAGGAAGTCGACGACCTCCTGGGGCAGCTCAAGACCGACCCCTTCGGGACCCGCGCGGGGAATGACCGTTCGGGCTCTGGAAGTGGTGGGCCTGCGCCCATCATGGTGGGGAGCGGCGTCGTGCCCGAGCACCGGGCCTGGACCAAGGCGCTGGTGGTCCTGGCGCTGGGCGTGGGATTGGCCTTCTGGCCCTATGCCAATCGGTGCGGTCTCGGGCTCACCTCCTACATGGCTGCGCTCGGAGTGCTCCTGGCGACCGCCGCCTGGTCGCTCCAGGCCGCGTGGCGCCAGCGGAGTGCCCGGGCCTACGCGCTCGGTCTGGCGATCCTGGTCTGGGGCGCCGGCCTGACGCTGGCGCAGGTGCTGCCGCGGACCGGCTATGCCAGCCAGGTCGCCTTCTGGAGTTGCCAGGCCGGGATGGCCGCCCAGCCCCCAGTGGGCACGGAAGCCGGATCCCCAACCGGGCCGGGAACCCAGCCCCACGTGCCGCCGACCGGCGCCACGGAACTCCCTCCACTTTTCTAGCACCGCCGGGCTCAGAAGGTCACCTGGACCGCAAGGCCCGGGGACCTGGCAGCCGGTACCCAGGCCGGATAGACCCGCACCTGGTTGGCGCCGCTCGGCGCCACCTGTTTTCGCCTGACCGTGGCGATGTCGTAGACGGCCAGGCCTGCCGTGACCACCATGCCCCCGATGAAGACCGCCTCTGCGGCCGTCGCTTCTGATTGATCGCACCACACCGGGCACAGGGCCACGGCCACGAGGGCGCTCCCGAGGAACACCCCGGTCCGGATGCCGAACCCGGCGAACCCCCTGCCGGTCCGCCCGGCCGAGAAGTACCCGATGGATGGCCCCAGGGTCAGTCCGCCCATGAAGAGCAGCGGGCCGGCGGTCTCCGAACCGCCCGCCATGAGGGCGAACCCGGCGACCGTGGGGATCACCGTGAACGCGGTGGACAGCCATGTCGCCGACGCCGGGTCTAGGTAGCGGGCGCCGCCGGCGGGATCCTGAGCCGGAAGCGATTGGGCCAGCGTCGCCAGCGTGGCCGTCAGGAAGAGCGTGCGAGAGACCATGGCAACCTCCGGAATGTCGTGGAGATGCACGTTCGCTTCGGTCAGTCAAGGCGCCCTCAAGCGGTGGCGGCTCCATGACACCAGTGGGGGAGGAGCGTGATTCTCTCGTGATTCCTGGCAGAGTGTGCTGGTTGGTCCCAGGGGCCCGTGAAACGGACGACCCGCGTCCGAAGGTCGGGCGCGGGCCGTCTGTGGTGGGCTTGGTGAAGCCGTGGTGAAGCTATTCCTGGCCGCCGTCCTCGCCCTGACGGGCACGGCTGTTGAACCGGGATTCGATGAAGCGGAAGGCGACAAACGTGAGGGCCATGATCACGACGCCCACGGCAAGGGTGATGCGATAGTCGGTGATGGGGGGCACGCCTCTTCTCCTCGTGAAGGTTGGTGGAGGCCGCAAGATAGCTCATCTCTCGTGCCGGCGGCACCGCTCTTCAGTGTCTCTTCGCGTGGCCTTTAGCGTTTCTTTAGGCCATGGCGGGAATGCCGCATGACTCTGGACTCGATGGCCGGTCGTCGGGGCCGGGAAGGGGTCCAAAGCACGCTCTCCTCGCCGCTGGTGGGGGCGGCTCCGGCCGTTCCCGTGGCGGATCGCGCGGGTCCCGTGGAGTTTGCCTGGCTCGAATGGTCGCGCTATTGTCATACCATCCCGCTCGGGGACCTCGCTCCTCCAGGGCCACCGACTCTCTTACCCACCAGGGCCATGCTCGACTTCATCTACCGCTATGATCCCGCGGTCGTTCACGCACCCGGACCGGCCGACGCCGAGGAAGCCCGCCGGATCCTGGTCGCCGGCAACGACGCCTTCGCCCGGCTGTTCGATCTGCGTGAGGGCGATGGGCCCAGGGCCCACGTCATTCCCGTCGATCCCGTCCAGTTGGGGAGCACCGGGGACCGGGCGCCGCCCCAGTCGCCCTTCGCCGTGGTCCTGGGGTGTTCGGACGCGCGGGCTCCCGCCGAACTGTTGTTCAGTCAGGCCAGCAACGAGCTATTCGTGGTCCGGGTCGCTGGCACGGTGCTCGGCTCCGAGGGGCTCGGCAGCATTCAGTTTGCCCACGGCACGCTCGACACCATCAGGATCATCGTGGTGCTGGGACACAGCGGCTGTGGCGCGGCCACCGGTGCCGTGACCGCGTTCCTGGACCCGGCGCGCTATCTCGACGTGGCCCCGACGCGCCCCCTGCGGGCCGTCGTCGATCGGTTGCTGGTCTCGGCGGCGGCGGGGCATGCCGCGCTGCTGGAGGCCCACGGCGCCAAGGTCGTCTCGGCGCCGGGTTACCGGGAGGCCCTGATCGAGATGACGACGACCGTCAACGCCGCGCTCACCGCCTTCACGTTGCGCCAGGAGTTGGACGGGGCCGGGAGCAATGACCCACCGATCGTCTACTCGGTGTTCGATCTGGGGACCCGCCGGCTCCGGGTACCGCTGCACGATGCGTCCGGGGAGCCGACGCCCGGCGACATCCTGTGCGACGCCCCGCGGAGCCGCGAGGAGTTCCAGGCCCTCGGCGCCCCCATCGCCCGGAGCGACCTGATTCGTCAGCTGCTCGAGGGCGCGCCGGGGTGAAGGCGAGCAGTGGGTGGGGAACGTCAGAGGCTCCGGGTGCAACAGCCACTAACCCGGAGACCGGCGTCGCCGTGACGATGCCCTCACGATGCTTGACCCGTGCCGGACTCCTCATAGCTTGCACCATCCCACCGCTTCGGTGGGCTTTTCCTGTCGAGAGGTCGCTATGTCCCGTTTGACCAAGTCCCCGTGGGCGGTGGCGGTGCTTTCGGTCGCCGCCGCGTGCGCCCCCCAGGCCGACCAGCCCGACACCGAACGGGCGGCGGAGGCCGTGGCACCTGCACTGGTGACCTTCCAGGCCCACGAATTCGGTTTCTCCGGCCCCGACACCGTGAGCGCGGGTCTCACGACGGTGCGGCTGGTCAACCAGGGCGTGGAGTTCCATCACGTGACCCTGGTGCGACTCAGCGGAGATCACGATCGGGCCGATCTGGTGGCCTCCTTCGAGGCCGGGCAGCCCACTCCGGAATGGGCCGAGTACCTGGGCGGCCCCAATCCCGTGGTGCCGGGCAGCGCGCTGGAGGCGACGATGGAGCTGCCTCCGGGTCGGTATCTGCTGGTGTGCGACGTCCCCAGTCCCGACGGCACCGTCCATTCGGCCAAGGGCATGGTGCGTGAACTGGAGGTGGTGGGGCCGGCACCGACCGTTCCCTACGACCCGCCGACCATCACGTTGGACCTGACGGACTATTCCTTCACCTGGTCGGTGATGCCCGGCCCGGGGCAACAGCGCATCCGGGTACGGAACGTCGGCCCGCAGTGGCACGAAGTGGTCATGGTCAGGCTGGCCGATGGGGCCCGGGCGACAGACGTGCTCGGCTGGCTGGAGGGCGGCATGGCAGGGCCGCCGCCCTTCACCCCCACCGGCGGGGTGGCGCCGCTGGGGCCGGGAGGCGTGAACGACATCGTGCTGGACCTGGAGCCGGGCCGCTACGCTCTGCTGTGCTTCCTCTCCGACGCGGGCGACCGCGCGCCCCACTTCGTCCACGGCATGATCGACGAGATTGAGATCACCGCCGAGGGTGCCGCCGGCTAGCAGACCCTTCGTCGGCGACCGGCGCGGGCCCACCAGGGAAACGACGTGGCGCTTCGGGGCACGGGCGCCTCAGCCCACGCTAGGGGCTGTAGGCCTCCATCCCACCGGTGATCTGGCCGTTCACGTCAACTCCGCCCACGACGTAGAGCAGCCCGTCGACCACCGCAGCCGCCATCTGCTCCCGCGGCGCCAGCATCGGAGCCCGAAGGGTCCAGGTGTTGGTGGTGGGGTCGTAGGCCTCCAGCGTGTTCAGGGCTGTGGTTCCGTCCCACCCGCCCATGACGTGGAGCACGCCACCCACCACCTCTGCCGCCAGGCTCCGCCGCGGCTGGACCCCGGCCCTCTGGCTCCACATGTCGGTACCGGGGTCGTAGGCCTCCACCACTCCTACAAATTGGCCGCCCAGGCCCTCCCCGGCCACGGCGTAGAGCACGCCACCGACCACCGCCACCGCCGGTGCCGCACGCGGCGTCGGCATCGGGGCCCTTTGGCTCCAGGTGTCGGTCACCGGGTCGTAGGCCTCCACCCTGCTCACGACGGTATCTCCGTCCCACCCGCCCACGGCGTAGAGCACGCCATTGACCACCCCTGCTCTCGGGCCCGAACGCGCCGTAGGCATCGGGGCTCGTTGGGTCCACGTGTTCGTGGCGGGGTCGTAGGCCTCCAGCGTACCCAGGACGCCAGTCGTGTTGAACCCGCCCACCACGTAGAGGACCCCTCCCACCACCGCCGCCCCGGGGAACCGTCTCGGCGTCGGCATCGGAGCCCGCGAGGTCCACGTGTCGGTGGCGGGGTCGTAAGCCTCCACCACGCCCGTGTCTCCGTTCCCGTCCAGCCCGCCCGCGGTGTAGAGCACCCCGCCGACTACCCCCGCCGCCAGTCCCCGCCGTGCCGTCGGCACCGGCGCCCGGGCGGTCCAGAAGTTTCCGACGAATGCCGAGAAGGTCAGCAATTGAGGCGTGATGGCCGGGTTGACCGGCGCGACCTCGAGCAGGTTCACCTGGCCCGGTGTCGGTCCCAGGGTCCAGCTCAGCACCTCGGCCTCGCCGTCCGTCCCCGTCGTCCGGTTCCCCCCCGCCACCGAACCGCCCCCACCACCCGGTGGAACCTCGAACACCACCGACTCGTTCGGCACGGGGTTGCCGAACTGATCCGTGACCAGGACCGCCGGTTGAATCGCCACCGGGGTGCTGGCGTCCGCCGTCTGGTCATTCCCCCGAAGAATCGCGATCGTGGTCGCCGGCCCCGCCAGCGGCGTGGCGGTGAACGTCCCGAAATCCTTGCTGGTGCCCCCGGTCGCAACCGCCCGCACGACGACCTCCTGGGGCTCCACGGTCGAGGTGCCGAGCGTCCAGTAGTTCTGCGCTGCCCCGTTGGCATCGGTGGAGGTAGCGGCCACCCTCATGCTGCCGCCGCCCTGAATCACGTCGAACTCCACCGTCAGACCGGCCACGGGACCCTGCGCGTTGGTGGCGAGCACACCGAGCGGCCCGGCCAGCTCGGTACCAACGACACCCGACTGGCCGTTCCCCGAGATGATGGTCAGGGAGAGCTCGCCCGGATCGATCGGAGCGGTGGCGTTCTCAGCACACGAGCCGGCGAGGACGGTGACGCCGAGCAGCACGCCGAGCCGCGCCAGCCCGTGCGGGGCGAGCGGTGG
The DNA here is from genome assembly GCA_039587475.1 of Gemmatimonadota bacterium. Classification (GTDB taxonomy): domain Bacteria; phylum Gemmatimonadota; class Gemmatimonadetes; order Gemmatimonadales; family GWC2-71-9; genus N074bin45. The sequence goes on from JBDHIK010000098.1 coordinate 6,997, forward strand.
CATGAAACGCTCCCTTCGAGTGAAATTGCGCTGGATGGCCATCCGATTCGGACGGCTCTTGTGAGCGGGAAATTAGGAGTAGCGGGAAGGAGAGCGCAAGAGGCGCCATGCCGCCACACGCCGTCTACGAGCAAGCGCGGGGCACGGTGCCCTATGAGAACCTCATTCGATGCTCGACGCATTGTCTAACGGGGGCCGAGTTGCGGAAGTCCGTGCAGGTAGTGAGGTTGGAAGAAGTTCGAGGTACACCCGCCCGGGTGGTGAAACTGGTAGACACATGGGACTTAAAATCCCAAGAGACGAAAGTCTCGTGCGAGTTCGAATCTCGCCCCGGGCATGAGGTTCACATTAGTCCGCTGCCGCGCACCCATGGGCGCTTGGCTCGGGTCGCCGGCCCTGCCGGCTCGCTCGCTGCCGCGTCAGATCCCGCCCTGGGTATGGCCTCACCACCGTTGCGCCAAGACCTCTCCCCCCCCACACATGTGGTTTCCGAGCGGCACCCGTGGCCGAGTAGGATCCCCAGGAGGGGGAGGACTCATCCCCGCGACGGGGGTCGGGATGAGGAGATTGGCCTGAGCAGGCGCCACCCTTGCCGATCACCTCCGGCGGCATACTATTTGCTTCTGCCACCGCAAAGCCCCGTTTGACCCTCCCCGGTCATCACCGCCGTTCGCAAGATGTCTCCTGTGATGGAGGCGGTGAGCCACCGTTGGAGCCCAGACCATCAACATTGAGGATCTCTCGATGAACTATCAGCGAGTAGTGGCTGTCCTGTTTGGAGCTGTACTGATCGGATGTAGTGATGTTGGCCCGACAGCTGAAGGTGGCCCGGCATCAAGCCCTGCGTTGAGCGCGTCGGCTGTGGCTGAAGGCGGCACGGTATCAAGCCCGGCGTTGAGCGCGTCGGCTGTGCCGGTACTGCAGCCGCGGCAGAAGTGCGAAACCAAAATGCCGGGCGCGCTTGCCACCTTCGAGGATGCCAATCTGGAAGCAGCGGTGCGTGCCGGGCTGGGGATCGGCGCCCAGGACGATCTCACCTGCGGCTTGGCGGCGGGCTTGAAGGCACTGGACGCTCCCGGCGCCGGCATCACCAGTGTGGTGGGCATTCAGAACCTCACCGGACTGACGTTCCTTCGTCTGGCGAACAATGCCATTACGGATATCAACCCGATCCGGGAACTCACGGGTCTGACGTTCCTGGCGCTCCATTTCAATCAGATCGACGACATCAACGCCATCCACAACCTCACGGAATTGACGTTCCTCAATATCGCGAACAACGCCATTGTGGAAATCAGTCATGTCCGTGGCCTCACCAAGCTTCAGACGCTGTGGATGCCGAGGAATCAGATCAGTGACATCAGCGCCGTTCGGGGGCTTACGAAGCTCGAGAACCTGCAATTCGGCGAAAACCTGGTCGGTGATATCGATGCCGTCAGCGCGCTGCCGAACCTGCGGCAGCTCGGCATGGAACGGAACGCCATTACCGACATCAGTGCGCTGAGCGGCCTCACCAACCTCGAGGGTCTCAACGCCTTCGTGAATGAGATCGATGACGTCAGTGCACTGAGCGGCCTGTCGCAGCTGAACTATCTCCAAATTGGAGACAACCAGATCAGCGACATCCGCGCACTGAGCAATCTGACGAACCTCGCGCAGCTCATGCTCTACCAGAACATGATCACCGATGTGAGCGCGCTTCAAGGCCTCACGGCCCTCGACATACTGATCCTGTGGGGGAATGCGAATCTCTTGGACATCGGACCGCTGGTGTTGAATACGGGGCTCGCCACTGGTGACATCGTGAATCTCGCGGGTGTTGATCCAGCGCTCTCGTGTGCCGACGTGCATGCCCTCATCAATCGCGGCGTCCAGGTGACCTACGACGTCTGCTCATGAGGCCGTCGGCGCCCACGTCGAGGGTCGGGTAAGGCGGCTACCTCTGCACGCCGCTGCCCCCCCGCACAAGAAAGGCGACCCCCAGGGGTCGCCTTTTGTTTGGCTTCGAGTCGGTTGGTGCGAGCATACCTACACCCTGACGAACAGGCGCGCTGGCTCCCCGGCCACAGACTCACGGCTGTGGCCGCGACATGGCGGGGTGGAAGATCCTGTGGGAGCTCCTGAGCGGATCCGAGTGGTTCCTCTCGTGTTCGGGTGCCTCCCACACCCGTATCGACGGATAGGACCCGGATCTGCACCCATTGCCCAGGTGCTCCTCGCCCGTAGAATCCCAAAGGGGAACCCCCGTGCGGGTTCACCGGGCTCGCTCGGCGAGCCGGGGTAGCGCTTCGGCTCGGGTCTTCAGCTGGGGCAGGTGTGCGTCCGACGTGACCACCGTCGTCATGGTGATCATGTCATCCCCAGATCGTTTCGCGGCGAGGGCCACGGCCGCCGTGGCCCTCACGGCAGTCGCTTGCTCGGGCGACCTCGCCGGGCCGACGCTCGTTGGGGACGACCTGCGGGTGCCCCTGACGGCGGCGATCCACCAGGCCGAGCGTTCTTCGGTCTTCTCCACCTTCCACGTGATCGGCGTCCTCGGGTTGGTTGATCTCACGATCGCCCAGATGGTCGCTGCGGGGACCCACGACCGGAGCCGCGGCGCAAACGGGTCGCCGACGGATGCCATCGGCCAGGAGCACTACGACGGCACGGCCTTTCTCATCGACTACGACGTCATCACCCCTCAGGGCCTGCGCCTCACGGGCCAGACGCTGACCATCCTCAGCTGGGCCGGGCTGGACCGCAACCGGGGCGTGGCCGAGGCGTTGATGGACCTCACCGTCGATCTGGGGGACGGGACGATGGCGACCGGCACCACGGACAGAACGTCCGGGTTCTATTTCCTTCGGTCCGAAGGCCGGGTCTGGGAGATCCAGCCCAGCACCGTCGAACTTGCGACGCTGGCCCGGGCGTCATCCCCCCGACCATGCCGCGGTACCATCCCCGAGACCGTGACCTGCCAGGTGGACGCCGAGCCGGGCCGGGCCGCCGGGGCCTTCGAGTTGTCGGCCCGCGAGATCGGACCGGGAACGTCGCCCTCCAATTTCCATTTTGAGCGCACGGCGTTCGACCTTCCTGTCACGGCCTTGCGCATCGTGGACACGCTGCGCTTCGCCGCTCCCTGAAGGTCACCCTGCTGGGCGCATCGGAGTCGCCGAGCCCCGACAGCCGTGAATGGCTCCATGCCGGCTCGCTCGCCGCCGCGTCGAGTCCGCCCCGTGATTGCAGGGAGCTAGGTACGGTTGTCCAGCGGGTTGACGATTCGGCACACCCCCCGCTGCATGTGGCCCCAGCGCCGACCTCCCGCTACTCCGATTCCAGGTCGACCACCTCGTCGTCGCCCGGGGAGTCGACCACCTCGTAGAAGGTGCCGCCCGCGTCGTCCTCTACTTCCTCGAAGAACACCGAGTCCCACTGGTAGTAGGTCACGTTTTCGTATTCGATGGCCTCGGCCTGCTCGGGTAAGGTGTCGAGTTGGGCGCCGATGTCGGGCTCGCCGTTGACGAACCCGGTCTTGCCGTCCTCGTCGTAGGCCACGTAGAAGTTGAAGTCCACGTAGTAGTACGTCTCGGCGTCGGCCACGAACGACGGCGATCCGTCGGGGATCGACTCCAGCTCTTCCGCCGGTGGCTGTGGCTGTACCTCATAGACCGCCTGGCCGGCGTCGTTGGACTCTTGGGTGAAATACATCTGATCGAACTGGTACAGCGCCACGTCGCCCTCGTCGTCGTGCTTGACCGACTCCTCGGGAATGGTCTTCACCTGGGCTCCGGGTGGAGGAGCCACGACGATGTAGCCGCCCCCGGACTTGGCCTGCCAGAACCCCCAGTCGGCGTAGTGGTAGGTCGTCCCCTCGACGTCTACCGTTTCGGCACCATCGGGAAGTTCCTCAGATTCATACCCGATCGGCGGCGAGGTGAGGAGGTAACCCTCTTCCCCGTCGTACATGGTCTTGCGGTACCACGGGTTGTAGTGGTAGTAGGTGGTTCCGGTCACCACGACCGTCGTCGACGAGTTGGCAATGGCCGCGAACGTGGCCCACCGGATGATGAACCGGCCCACCCAGAAGCCCCCGTACCAGCGCCGGTGATGCCAGTAGCGGTGGTGCCGCCACCGGCTGTGCCGCCACCGGCGCGACCGGTGCACCCGCCGGGTCCGATGCCGGCGACGCGACGGCGATGCCCGGCGCCGTGTGGCCGTCCGACGCCCGGCCGAGTTCCTCCGTGCGCCGGTATTTCGATTCGCCCGGGTATTCGCGCCCGACCGGCCCGGGGTCGATGCCCGGTTGGTGCTCTGCCGATTCT
>JBDHIK010000011.1:0-44360 GCA_039587475.1 Gemmatimonadota bacterium
GGGCCCGCTCGTGGTCGAGGGCTCGCACGCGGGCCTGGTGGCGGTCGTCTCAGAAGATGGCCGCTTCGGGCCTCATGAGAGCGAAATCCTGGACATCCTCTGCGCCGGGGCCACGACCGCCCTGGCCCTGGCCGGCTGGCCGAAGACCCGCCAGGAGACGCCCCGCTGGGACGAGGCGCTCGAGGCCATCGAGGTCGGGCTCTGTCTCGTCGAACCCGACGGCACGGTGTCCCTGGTCAATCGGATGTGCCGATCGCTGGTCGGGTCGCTCGAGCGGCCCTGGCGAAGCGGCGAGCACTGGACCGCGTTGTTCCCAAGCTCCTGGCACGACACCATCGCACCGATGTTGACCGAGGCATCCGACGGCGGCCACCGTGAACTCGAGATCGAGAACAGGCGCGTCTGCGTCCGCCCCTTCCCGGCCGGGGAACGGTCCCGTGTGCTGGTCCTCGAGGATCACTCGGAACGGCACAGGCTCGAGGAGCAGGTGGTGCAATCGGCAAAGATGTCGGCCATTGGACAACTCATCGCCGGCGTGGCCCACGACCTGAACAACCCCCTGGCATCCGTCGTGGGCTTTGCCGACTACTTGATGGAGAGCCCGTCCCTTCCGGAACAATATCGGGAACCCCTCCGCGTGATACAACAAGAAGCGGAGCGGTCGGCGGATATCGTCAAGAACCTCCTCACGTTTGCCAGGAAGCAGGAAGGCCCCTGGCGCCCCACCAGGGTCCCAGCGCTTCTGGAAGCCACGCAGAAGTTGATGCACAACGAGTTGGGGTCGCGCCGGGTGGAGTTGCTGATGGAGATCGAGCCCGACCTCCCATCGTTGCGAATCGAACCGAATCGCATGCAGCAGGTCATCGTGAACCTGGTGACCAACGCGGCGCATGCCCTGACGGACGCTGGGCGCCAGGGCCGTGTGCTGATTCGCGCCAGACGCTGGTCCGACGGGGTGGCCATCGAAGTGAGCGACAACGGGCCCGGCATCCCGCCTGAACACCACGGGCGCATCTTCGAGCCGTTCTACACCACCAAGGCGCAAGGCTCCGGCACGGGGCTCGGGTTGTCGATCAGCCAGAGCATCGTCAGGGAACACGGCGGTCACATCAGCCTGGTGGGGTCGAGCTCCCGTGGCACCGTGTTCCGGGTGGAACTACCGGGCGTCACGGGCGGGGCGCCCGCCGCCGCGAGCAGTGACGAACAACGGGTGTCGCGCGCCCTCCGCATCCTGGTCGTGGATGACGAGCCGCACATTCTGCATTACATGACCGCAACGCTGGAGTCATGGGGGCACACCGTCGTGGTGGCCCACGACGGTGGCACGGCCTTGACCGCCGTCTCCGAAACCGAATTCGACGTCATCGTCACCGACCTCCGGATGCCCGGGGTGAACGGCCGCCAGTTCTACCAGCGGCTGCAACAGGACCGGCCTGACCTCGCTCGACGCGTCGTCTTCAGCACCGGGGATACCGTGCGCGACGATACCCTCGCGTTCCTGGAGCAACAGGATCAACCGTGCCTGCTCAAGCCGTTCAGCCTGGTGGCATTGCGGCAGGCCCTGGCCCGGATCGTCGACCAGCCGGAGAACCTGCTCGGGACATCTGTCCCCCAGAGATGACATGTCTTCCCCGCCCCCGGTTCGGAAAACGATCGCCCACCCCAGAGATGACATGTCTTCCCCGCCCCCGGTTCGGAAAACGATCGCCCAGGGGCTTGTCGGCTGGCCCGGATCTTGACTTCTTCCCGGGTGTCGGCCGAACGAGCCGGCAGCACCCTGGACCCCGTGAGTCGCCTGCGCCATGATCTATATCTGCGTCCCAACCCACGACGAATGTGACACGGTTGGCATCCTGCTCTGGAAGGTTCGCAAGGTGTTTGCGGAGTTTCCCCGCGAATACCACATCCTCCTGCTGGACGATGGATCGACCGACCGGACCGCGGAAGTCCTCGAGCCGTACAAGAACGTCCTCCCCCTGACCGTCCTGAAGCACGAGGAGAACCGTGGCTACGCGGCCGCCGTCGAAACGCTGATGCGGGCAGCGGTCGAGCGCACCGACCGACCCAAGCGGGATAGCCTGGTACTCCTCCACGCGGACTTTACGCATGACGCGGAACGGATAGCAGACTTCGTTCGTGGTCTGGAGAGTGGCGCAGACCTGGTGGTGGCACAGGGGAACCTCAATGGGGCGCCGCGGTGGTACCGGTGGCTTCGTTCATGGGCGGCGCGTCGATTCCCGGCCGTCGGCGACATCCAGGACGTGACCAGCGGCTTTCTCGCGGCCAGACTCATCAGCGTCCGAAACGCTCTGGCGACGGGCTCCGAGTTCCTGACCACCGAGGGCTGGGCCGCGAATGCGGAGCTCCAGGCCCGAATCGCCCAGGCGGCTCGCCGGGTCATGACCGTCGACGCCGATGAACGACACGACCTGCGGCTCAGGCCGACCAGGATCAGGGCCTTCGACCAGGTCCGATCAATCTGGCGTCAACGCCGCTTCACCATTCCGGAACCCGCTCCCACGGAACCGAGGAGACCGCCCAGAAGGCGTCGCTCACGGTCGGCTGCGTGATCACCCTCGCGCTCCTCACCGCGCTCCAGGGCGCGGTCGCTCCACCAGGATCCGGACCGGCTCCTCCGGTTGTCGTCCCGTTCCAGGTCGGTGAGCACCTCCAGTACGCCGTCAAGATCGGCATGCTGCGGGTCGGCACCGGAACCATGTCGGTGCAGGGCATCGAATGGATTCGCGGAATCGAGAGCTACCATTTCGTCTTCACGCTCGAGGGCGGTGTACCGGGATATCGCGTCAACGACCGGGTCGAATCGTGGACCGGCCGCAGCGACATGGTGACGCGACGATTCCTCAAGAGCTTGCGGGAAGGAAGCTTCGCGCTGGACCAGGTGCTCGATTTCTACCCCGACTCAGGGCACTACCTGGTCAACGGGCAGGATCCCAAGCCAACCCCGGAGGACCCGCTCGACGAGACCGCGCTGTTCTACTACCTCCGGGCCATGCCGCTCCAGGTGGGGCAGACCTACGTGTCGAACCGCTACTACATGGTCGAGAAAAACCCGGTTCGTATCCAAGTCACCAAGCGAGAACGGCTGAAGCTGCCGGATGGCCGTAAGGTCGACTGCCTGCTTCTGGAGCCGGTCATGGCCGGCCACGACCTCATGATGCGTCGGGTCCGGGCCCAGGTCTGGCTGACCGACGACCAGCGCCGCATTCCGGTACGAATGCGCGTCAAGACACCGTACGGGACGCTGACCTTCGTGCTCGAATCCGTCAGCCAGCGACCGCCGGCCGGCAGCTAGTCACCCCACGCCCAGCTTCCCGACGCAAAAACGCCCGGCCTTGGCCGGGCGTTCGCATCGAGTTACCGTGGAGTTTCCTCAGGCGGTCGGTTTACCTTTGATCATCTCCTGGACGCGATCCGCCGTCGTCGGGCTGACCAGCCGCAGGATCAGGTAGAACACGAAGCCCACGAACGCCAGCCACATGACGGTCCAGAACAGCCCCAAGGCGATGCCGAGCAGCTTGAGCGCCAGTTTGATGGCGAAGACCGACACCACGGCGAAGGTTGCGTAACCGATGAGACTCCTGATCATGCCGCACTCCTGGAAAGTCCTGGTTCAGCCACACGTACGGCTTCATGTTTCAATAAGTTTCGTAGACACTGTAAGTGGGTGAATTTCAAGAGGTTATCGTTATCGGCGGTGGCGCGGTTGGTGCCGCGTGCGCCCGCGAGATCGCCCGCTCCGGACGATCCGTCCTGGTCATCGACCGCGGCCAGGGCAACGGCGAAGCCTGGACGGCGGCTGGGGGTATGCTGGCGCCGCAAATCGAAGCCCGTGAGGAGGATCCGCTCTTCGAATTGGGCCTGGCCGGTCGCAACCGCTACGCCGAGTTGGCGGGCCAGTTGCTCGAGACGACCGGCATCGACATCGGCCTCTGGCAGGAAGGCATCGCCCAGGTCGCCCAGGGCGAAGATGCCACCGAGGTCTTCAAGTCCAAGGTCGCCTGGCAGCGTCAACAGGGTCACCTCTGTGACTGGTTGGCGGCGGACGAGGTGGCCGAACGCTGGCCGTGGCTGGGGCCCACCCAGGGGGCCCTGTGGGCCCCGGAGGAAGGCGCCCTCAATCCGGAGGCTCTGGTTCGGGCCCTGCTCGCGGACACGACGCTTGCCGGCGGCCGGGTGGTCCACGACACGGTCACCCGGCTGGAGCGGCGAGGCGACCGCATCATTGGCGCCGTCGGGAGCGAGGTCTACCACGCCGACCAGGTCCTGATCGCGGCGGGAGCGTGGTCGGGCAAGCTGGACGGCCTGCCCCGTCCCATATCCATCGAGCCGGTCCGCGGCCAGATGGCAGCGGTCCCCATGCCGGACCTGGTCGAACCGTTTGTCGTCTATGGAGCCGAAGGCTACATCATCGCGCGCGACGGGCACGCGCTTCTGGGATCCACCATGGAGAACGCCGGCTACGAGGCCGAGGTCACCTCTGCCGGCCTGGCGAGCATCTTCGCCAACGCCACCACGCTCTGTCCGGCACTCGCGCAACAGGAAGTGACCAAGACCTGGGCCGGATTGCGGCCGGTGTCCCCCGACGGGCTGCCCATCATCGGTCGCGAGCCGTCGGTCGACGGACTGTGGGTGGCCACGGGCCATGGCCGGAACGGCATCCTGCTCGCCGCCATCACCGGGCTGGCGGTGGCCCGCATGATGGGGGGCGACACCTCTCCTGAGAAGGACCTCGAAGCCCTGAAAGCGCTCGACCCGAACCGCTTCTGGCGATGGTAGGTCGGCCGGGCCCCACGTTGGTCCTCGCCGCCGCGCTGTTCTTGGCGGCGTGCGGTGCCGAGCCGGCGGCTGACCCCACTCCCGGTCCCATCGATCCAGCCGGCGAAGCCCAGGCACGCTACCACGAGTGGGTCGCGACATCGCCGGTGTCCCCGGCCCGAGCCGTCTCCAGGGTGGCGTTGGGGGATTCTCTGACCCTCGGACCAGACGACGCCGACGTCCCCCTCCCGGGCGGGCCGTTCGTACTCCGTGCCGGCAGAGGGCTGGCAACCCTGGAAGGCGCCGGTGGCTCACGGACCGTGGCGCCCTATCGACCGGCGAGCATCGGAGATCACACGCTGGTGCTGCAGGGCGAGTCGGACAAACCCGTCGTGATGGTCTTTGGGTCCACTGAGACGGCGGCGGAACCATGGGGCTTCTATCCGCTGGACAGTTCCCTGGTCTTCGAAGTGCAGTTACGTCGCGACAAGCCGTCGCCGGTGCGCATGCTCGCCATCGATGGCGTCGAGGTCGAAGGGTATCATGTGGGCGCGGTCACCGTCCCTTTGGGACCGGACGGGACCACGCTCAACGTCAGGAGTGTCCCCGATCTCGGTAGCGAGGAAAGCGCCTTCGAGATCTACTTCCGCGACGCCACGAACGGGACCGGCAGCTATCCGTCGGGCCGGTTCGTCACGCTGTTCCCTCTTGGGGACGACAGGTACCAGCTCGATTTCAACCGGGCCCGGGCGCCGTTCTGCGCCTACAGTACCGCCTATCCCTGTCCGGTACCATGGCATGGCAACTCCATCGCCGCCCCGGTGGCGGCCGGAGAACGCTATGCTGGCAAGGACAACCCGCTGTCATTCGAGGACTGACCGACCCATGAGACGTCTCCTGACCTTGACCACACTGTTGATGGCGTGTACCACGGCGCCCGAACGAAGCAACGAGTGGCGGGCCGTGCTGGATATCGCCGGCGGGCCCCTTCGCTTCTCGCTGTCGTTCGATGCGGACGACAACGACGGATGGGTGTGCTCCGGCCGTAGCTGCCAGACCTTCTCCAGCGTGACGCAGGTCGGCGACAGCCTGTTGCTCGAGATCGGTGACTATGCGGCGACCATCGCGGCCCTCCCCCGTGGCGACTCACTCGTCGGGGTGTACCGGAACGTGGGCAACCGCGGTCCCCGCGTCATTCCCTTTCGGGCGTCGCGGGGTCGCTGGCCCGCGGAGACGGAACCGCCTCCAGCCCTGTTGGGCCGCTGGAACGCGACCTACAGCCACCCGAGTGGACGCACCAGCCCGCGCGTCTTCCATCTCAATGCGACCGATCGCGGCCTCGAGGGCACCGTCATATCGAACACCGGTGACTACGGCCTGTTCTGGGGCCGGGCCGAGGCGGACAGCTTCTCGCTGGCCCACTTTGACGGCTCATTCGTCTACATGCTGACCGGTGCGCTGGACGGCGACACCCTGCGCGGTCTCTTTCATGCCGGCGCCCGGACCCAGACGCCGTGGACGGCGGTCCGCTCCTCGGATGAGGGCCACCTGAGAGACCAGACGGAACTGACCAGAATGGTCCGGCCGGAACCGTTCGAGTTCAGCTTCCCGGACCTCGACGGCAGGATCGTGACCAGTCGTGACGAACGGTTCCGGGGCAAGGTGCTGCTGGTCGACATCTTCGGTACCTGGTGTCCGACGTGTCACGACGCAGCCCCTGCGCTGGTGCGCTTCTACCAGGAGTACCACGACCGGGGCCTGGAGATCGTGGGATTGGCCTACGAAGTCACCGGGGACAGCACCGTCGACAACGCTCAGGTCCGCCGATACCGGGACAAGTTCAGCATCCCCTTCCCTCTGCTCCTGGCCGGCATCAACCTCACGGACGCGACGGCCGCGACGCTGCCGCAACTCGAGGGCTTTACCGCCTATCCCACCACGATTTTCATCGGCCGCGACGGGCAGGTGCGCCTGATCCACGCCGGATTCCTGGGCCCCGCCACCGGAGCACAGCACGATCGACTGCTCGGCGACTTTGCGGCCCTGATCGAGGAGCTGTTGCAGGAACCGGGTTAGCCCCTCGGCTCGGCCGATCCGGGTTACGCACCTATTTTTTCCCGACTATCTTGCCATGCTGGCAGGACTTAGCTGGTTGGCCTCAGCAAGGAGCATGGCAGGCGTGGCAGCCCCGATGGTGCAGATCAGTCGTACCCCCCCAGGTGAAGGCTTCAGTGCTCCGGCACCGGCCCAGGCACCGGCGGCCGTTCCGGCTGGCCGGAAGCCGAACTGGCTCAAGGTCCGGGCCCCGGGCGGAGCCAACTACGCCTCCATCCGAAAGCTGATGCGGGAGTTGAACCTCCACACGGTGTGCGAAGAGGCGCGCTGTCCCAACATCGGCGAATGCTGGGAGCACAAGGCGGCCACGTTCATGATTCTGGGCGACGTGTGCACGCGGAACTGCACCTACTGCGCCGTGGCGCACGGCACGCCGGAACCCTATGACCCGGTCGAAGCGGTTCGACTGGCCGAGGCCGTCGAGGCGATGGGACTGGCCCACGTGGTCATCACGTCGGTGGACCGAGACGACCTGGCCGACAAGGGCGCCGGCGCGTTCCGCGACTGCCTCCTGGAGATCCGCAAACGCCTCCCCAAGACCTCCGTCGAGGTGCTCATTCCCGACTTCCAGGGCTCGGAAGAGGCTCTGCAGATCGTCATGGACGCCAAGCCGGACATTCTGAACCACAACCTCGAGACAGCCGAGCGTCTGTACCGACTGGCCCGCCCCGGGGGCCGTTATCCGCGGGCCCTGACCGTCCTGGCCAACGCGCGCCGCATGGGGGGGCCGGACGCCCTGACCAAGTCGGGGATGATCCTCGGCATGGGCGAGGAATGGGACGAGATCCTGCGTTGCATGGAGGACCTGCGCCGCAGTGACGTCAACATTCTGACACTGGGGCAATACCTCCGACCGTCCGCCACCCACCTGCCGGTTGCCCGGTACTACACGCCCGAAGAATTCGCGGAACTGGGCGACCTGGGCCGCACCATGGGATTCGACCACGTGGAGGCGAGTCCCCTGACGCGGTCGTCCTACCATGCCTGGGAGCAGGTCGATCGGGCCCACGCCGCACGGAGTGAGACGTGAGTCGATCGGCGCCGTCCAAGAAGACCCGCTCCAAGAAGGCCAAGACCTCCGGGCTGAAGGCGACGGCCGACGAGTGCCGCGCCTGGTACCGGCAGCTCTGTTTGTTGCGGCGCTTCGAGGAACAGGCGGCGGAGGCCTACAGCCTCGGCAAGATCGGTGGCTTCTGTCACCTGTACATCGGGCAGGAAGCGGTGGCCGTGGGCAGCATGGCGGCGCTCCGTGAGGACGATTATGTCCTATCCTCCTACCGGGAGCATGGGCTGGCCCTGGCGCGTGGCATGTCCGCCAAGTCGATCATGGCCGAGTTGTTCGGAAAGGCCGCCGGGTGTTCCGGTGGCAAGGGCGGATCGATGCACCTGTTCGACGCCTCGGTCAATTTCCTCGGCGGACACGGGATCGTCGGGGGGCAGATCCCCCTGGGAACCGGGATGGCATTCGCCGCGAAGTACCGCCGGTCGAACCAGGTATCGGTCACGTTCTTCGGGGAGGCCGCTGCCAACATCGGTTCGTTCCACGAATCGCTGAACATGGCCTCGCTCTGGAAGCTGCCGGCCGTCTACGTCATCGAGAACAACGGCTACGGCATGGGAACGGCCATCGCCCGGGCCACCGCCAACATGGATCTGTTCCACCGCGCCTACTCCTACGACATGGAGGCAGAAGCGGTGGACGGGCAGGACCTGTTTGCGGTGCGCGAGGCCATGGATCGTGCCGTCCAACGGGCCCGGTCCACGAGCGAACCAAGCTTGCTGGAGATGCGCACGTACCGGTACGTCGGCCATTCCATGTCGGATGCCGCCCACGGCACCTACCGTACCAAGGAAGAGGTCGAGACCTACCGGCAACGGGATCCGATCAACGTCCTGGCCGACACCATGAAACAGCACGACCTGATCGACGACGACGGCCTCAAGGCCATCGACGACGAGGTCAAAGCCGAGGTCGCCGACGCGGTCAGTTTTGCCGAACAGGCGCCGGATCCGGAGCCGGACGCGCTCTACACCGACGTGTACGCGGAGGAGGGCCGGTGTTGACGCTCACCTATCGCGACGCCCTGAACGAGGCGCTCCGCGAGGAGATGCAGCGGGACGAGCGGGTGTTCCTCATGGGCGAAGAGGTCGCCGAGTATGACGGCGCCTACAAGGTCAGCCGCGGCCTTCTCAAGGAATTCGGGCCGATGCGCGTGGTGGACACACCCATTGCGGAGCTGGGGTTCACCGGGATCGGCGTCGGGGCCGCCATGGTGGGCCTGCGGCCGGTCATCGAAGTCATGACCTGGAACTTTGCCCTCCTCGCCATCGACCAGATCGTCAACTCCGCCGCCAAGATGCGCTACATGTCGGGCGGCCAGGTGGGTGTGCCGATGGTCATCCGTGGGCCCAACGGAGCGGCACTGCAGTTGGCCGCCCAGCACTCGCAGGCGTTCGAAGCCTGGTACGCGCACGTGCCGGGTCTCAAGGTCGTCATGCCCGCCACGCCGGCCGACGCCAAGGGACTCCTGAAGTCGGCCATCCGCTGTGACGACCCCGTGGTGTTCATGGAGGGGGAGATGCTCTACAACCTGAAGGGCGAGGTGCCCTCGGGAGAGTTCACCATCCCCATCGGGTCGGCCGACGTCAAACGAGAGGGCGCGGACGTCACCATCGTCTGTCACTCCAAGACCGTCAACCCAGCGTTGAAAGCGGCGGACCAGCTGGACGCCGAGGGCATCTCGGCCGAGGTCATCGACCTCCGGACCATACGCCCGCTGGACACCGAGACGATCCTCCGATCGGTGTCGAAGACCAACCGCTGCGTCGTGGCGGAGGAAGGGTGGCCCTTCGCCGGCGTCGGTGCCCAGGTCGTGGACGAGATCCAGCGGCACGCGTTCGACGCCCTCGATGCCCCGGTCATCCGGGTCACGAGCGCCGACGTCCCCATGCCCTACAACAAGCGACTCGAGAAGTCGGCGAAGGTCGATCCGCCGAAACTGATCGCAGCCGTCAAACGCGTGCTCTACCTCGAATAGCCATGGCGACTACCGTAGTGATGGAGGCCCTGTCCCCCACGATGGAAGAGGGGCGCCTCGTCGAATGGAAACAGCCGGAAGGTGCGGCGGTCACGACCGGCGACGTGCTGGCCGAGGTCGAAACCGACAAGGCCGTCATGGAATTGGTGGCCCGCGCCGACGGTACCCTGCTCAAGCACCTGGTGCCGGCCGGCACCACGGTTCCCGTCGCGGACCCGGTCGGAATCATCGGCCAGCCCGGTGAGGACATCACTGGGCTCGCCGGTGGCGCGGCTCCCGCAGCCCCGGCCAAGTCGGAGCCCCAGGAGCAGGCACCGACGCCCAGCGCTCCGCAACCGGCCGCCGAGGCGTCGTCCACGCCATCAGACGGCACGGCGGTGACGACCGCCACCGACCGGCCCAAGGCGTCTCCCCTGGCGCGTCGCATGGCACGCGATCAGGGGATCGACCTGTCGGCGCTGGCAGGATCCGGCCCCGGCGGACGAATCATCAAGCGGGATGTGGAAGGGGCGGCCTCTCAGGGCGTGGCACCAAGCGCCCCCGTCCCGGCTGGCGGCGGCTTTGTCGACGTGCCCCTTACCCAGATGCGCAAGACCATCGCCAAGCGGCTGGCGGAGTCCATCGGCCCGGTGCCGACCTTCTACCTCACCGCCGACATCGCGATGGATCGAACCTGGGAGGCCCGTGAGGCACTCAAGGCGCTGGGTCCCGAGGGCAAGGTATCGTTCAACGATATCATCCTGAAGGCCACCGCCACAGCGCTCCGGCAACACCCTGAGTGCAACGCCTGGTGGCAGGGCGACGCCATTCGCCAGTGGCACGAAGTGCACCTGGGCATGGCCGTCGCCATCGACGAAGGCCTCATCACCCCCGTCATCAGAAACGCCGATCAGAAGACGCTGCGGGAGATCTCCGCCGAAGCGCGGGCCCTCTCCGAGAAGGCGCGCGCCAGAAAGTTGCAGCCCGAGGAATACACCGGCGCGACGTTCTCGGTATCCAATCTCGGCAATTTCGGGATCGACCATTTCACCGCCATCATCAATCCGCCGGAGGCGGGCATCCTCGCCATCGGCGGGATTGCCGAGCGGCCAGTGGTCGTCGACGGAACCGTCACCGTACAGCGACGCATGCTGGTCACGATGTCCTGTGACCATCGTGTCATCGACGGTGCTCTGGGGGCGGCGTTCCTGAAAACGCTGCGCACCGTACTGGAGAATCCGCTCGCACTCGTCTGGTAGCGCCGCGGAGCAACCTGGATTTCACTACTGGAGTCGTTGTGTCGAATCGTTTTGATGTGATCGTTCTCGGCGGGGGTCCCGCGGGCTACGTCTGCGCTATCCGCGCGGCACAGCTGGGCCTGTCCACGGCCGTCATCGAAAAGGACAAACTTGGCGGCGTCTGCGTCAACATCGGGTGCATCCCGACCAAGGCGCTGTTGCACAGCGCCCTGGTCGCCAACACCATCGCCCACGACGCCAAGGGCCTGGGCATTGCCGTCGAGGGCGTCTCGACCGACTACGGTGTGGCGATGAAGCGGTCTCGCCGGGTGTCCGAGCAGAACTCCAAGGGCGTGGGGTTCCTCATGAAGAAGCACAAGGTGACGGTCATTTCCGGGACGGGGACGTTGCTGCCCGGCAAGCAGGTTGCCGTCGAGGACCAGGTGTACACCGCCGACAAGGGCATCGTCATCGCGACGGGTTCGCGGGTCAAAGGCATTCCCCCGGCCGGGCTCAACCTCGACGGCAAGGTCATCATCAGTTCCGATGAAGCGCTGTTCCTGGAACACGCTCCGGCCTCCATCGCCGTGGTCGGTGCCGGGGCGGTCGGTTGCGAGTTCGCCGACATCTTCAACGCCTTCGGATCCGCGGTCACGCTGATCGAAGCTCTGCCCCGCATCCTGCCACTGGAAGATGCCGCCGCATCAGACGTGGTGGCCAAGAGCTTCAAGAAGCGCAAGATCAAGAGCATCGCCGGAGCCATGGTGAAGAACACCGAGGTCCGGGAGGGAGGAGCCACCCTGACGATCGAAGCCGCCGGCAAGACGGAGACGGTCGACGTCGACGTGGTGCTGGTCGCCGCCGGGCGGGCGGTCAACACGGAAGGCATCGGGCTCGAGGCCATCGGCGCCGAGCTGGATGATCGCGGCTTCATCCGGGTCAATCTGGACACGCTCGAAACCACCGCCCAGGGCTACTACGCCATCGGCGACGTCGCGGGCCCGCCGATGTTGGCCCACAAGGGCAGCCGGGAGGGTGTCGTGGTCGCCGAGCGACTGGCGGGTCACACGCCCCACCCGATCCGTTACGACAACATTCCCAGCGTCACCTACTGTCATCCCGAAGTCGCCAGCATCGGCCTGACGGAAGAGGCCTGCGCCGAGCAAGGGCTGGAGTACCAGGCCGGCCTGTTCCCCTTCAGCGCCAACGGCCGCGCCCGCGCCAGCAACGCCACGGACGGCTTCGTCAAGATCCTGCGAGACACCAAGTACGGCGAGATCCTCGGCGCCCACATCGTCGGCGCCGACGCGTCCGAAATGATCCACGAACTGGCGGTGGCGCGCGAGAACGAATTCACCGTCGAGGAGATCGACCTCGCGGTCCACGCCCACCCGACGCTGTCCGAGGCGATCGCCGAGGCGGCACTCGACTCGTTGGGACGGGTGATGCACACCTGACCGGGCCAGGGGGAGAGGGAGTGCTGAAGGTCCTCTCCCCACCCACGTTGCCATGAACCCCCCACTCCGCCCACCGCCCATTTCCATCGAGGACGAAGACCGCGTCGGTCTCGCCGCCCTCGCCATGAGTTTCTCCATCACCCTGGGCGTGGGACTGGTGACCATCGCCCTGTGGATCGTCACGACGATGCTCAGGGACGCCGCCCCGGCGGACACGCCCGTCGTCGAGGGAGCACCGTTCTACGTGCTGGTGGGAGGCACTATGACCGGGGTGTTCGTCGCGGGGCTGGTGACCTGGACGTTGCTGGCCCCGGTCCGGTCGACCTACCGACGTGGCGGCCTGGCCTTCGTCAGCGCCTTCGCCACCACCGCGGCCATGCTGGTGGCCATGCCCGTCAACGCCGTGGCCGGGAGAACCGGGCTCGTCGCTCTCATCGCCGTGTGTGGCGGCGCGGCCTGGCTACTGGGGCGCCGATTGGCGCGGGACGGTGCGGGGCGGTGAAGCCGGTGCGGGTGATCGATCTGGGGTTGGTGCCGTACCGGGAGGCGCTCGAGCTGCAGCGAGCCCTGTGCCGGGCCCGCCAGACGACCCTCCCGGAGGACGTCCTCCTCCTCACAGAACATCCGGACGTCGTCACCCTGGGCCGGGGAACCCAGGCCTCGAGCTTGCCCCTCGACGCCGAGGCTCTCGAGGACAGGGGCTATGAAGTCGTGGAGGTGGAGCGGGGCGGCGATGTCACCTATCATGGCCCGGGACAGCTGGTGGGGTATCCGATCTTCGACCTCACCGAGCACCGCCAGGACCTGCACTGGTATCTACGCCAACTCGAAGCGGTGATCATCGACGCCCTCGACGTCGTTGGCGTTCACGGGGAGCGGGTCGAGGGCCTGACGGGCGTGTGGACCTCGGGGCGAAAAATCGCCAGCATCGGAGTCCACGTGAAACGGTGGGTCACGTTTCACGGGTTCGCCCTCAACGTCTCCACCGACCTGTCCCGTTTCGAGAACATCGTTCCGTGCGGCATCGACGGCGTCGTCATGACGAGCGTCGCCTCGGAGCGTGGCACGTCGGCGGCGGCGCTCCGATCCACGGTGCAGGCCGCCGTCGTCGAGGCGGTGGGCCGGACATTCCAGCGCATGCCGGTGGGGGGTTCTCGGGAGGAACTCGCGGCGAGTTGCCTTTGACGCGGAATCTTGTGATCGTACAGGCATGTCGTCCACGCCGCCTCGCAAGTCACCGGCCGAGCAGGCCCAGGCCAGCGTTCAGGAGATCCTGCGCGCTGCCGACAGTTGGGCCCAGGAAGCCCCAGCGGCGCTGACGCCGGCCATCAGGGCCGTTTGCATCCGCCTGGCGGAAATGGTGGCAGACCAACGCCACTACCTGAGCCCGCTTCCGGAACCGCAGGAATCCGAGCGCAGCGAGATGCTCGCGACCCTGGCGGACTCACTCCGGTGCCCGGAAACGACGACCGGGATTGAGACGGATCTGCAGGCACTGGCCGACATGGAGCTCCGTGCCACTGGCAGTTGGGCCGTCGTTCCCGCCGCCCAAGCCGAGTGGATCACGACGGCCATCGCCTTCCTGGACACCCGCGCGACGGACCTGCCGGATGATGAACGTCCCGACCCCTATTGGGCGGATGACGTCGTCGCCGGCATCATCGTCTCGGTGCGCGCCGTCATCGGCGTAGACGAGTTGCAGGCGCGCTACGCGGCGCCGCCAGGTGCCGAGCCGGTCCCCGAGGAGTCCTAGCCTCTCGCCTGCTCCGCGAACAACTCGAAGAAACGCCCGAACACCTCGACACCATCCCAGAGCTGTTGCAAATCGATCTTCTCGTTGGGTGAGTGCAGCCCGTCGTCGGGGAGACCGATGCCGGTCAACAGCACGGGCGCGTCGCGCTGACCCAAATGGGCCACCACGGGGATGGAACCGCCCGACCGCGCCGAGACCGCACCGCGTCCCACCACTTCGGTGAAGGCCTGATCCAGCACTTGAAAGGCTGGTCGGGCCACGTCCACCTGCACCGGTTCCGCCCCATGAATCGGCCGGACCGTGACATCGGCGTAGTCCGGGGCGGCCGCCCGGGCTGCTGCTTCCAGCTGTCCGAGCACTTCTTTCCAGTGCTGGCGCGGCACCAGCCGGAGGCTGACCTTGGCCGTGGCTCGAGCCGGAATCACGGTCTTGGCGCCCTCGCCAGTGAATCCGCCCATGATGCCGTGGATCTCGAACGTCGGCCAGGCCCACAGGCGCTCGAAGATGGTGTGATCCTCGCGGCCCGTCACGGATCGGGCCGTGAGTTCCTCACGCAGGAACGTGGCGAGATCGAAGGGGAGGGATTCCCAGGCTCGAAGCTCCTCGGGGCTTGGTGGCTCCACGGCTTCATACAGGCCGGGAACGTTGATCCGACCATCACGACTCTTCAGATCGCACAGGAGACGACACAACGTCTCCATGGCATTCGGGGCGGCGCCGCCGTAGTTCCCGGAGTGCAGGTCGCGCTCGGCGGTGCGCACCTCGATCTCGGCATAGCAGATTCCGCGGAGAGCCGTGTACACCGCCGGGATGCCCTGAGCATAGTAGGACGTGTCACACACCAGGATGGCATCGGCTTCCGTCCGTTCCGGTTCGTCCAGCAGCAATTGCTCGATGGCGTGCCCCCCGAACTCCTCTTCCCCTTCGATGATGAAGCGGACGTTGAGCGGCGCTGCACCGTTCTCGTTCCGGACGGCTTCGTAGGCCTTCAGGAGGCAGTAGACCTGGCCCTTGTCGTCCACCGCGCCACGGGCGAACAGCTTGCCGTCTCTGACCGTCGGCTCGAACGGCGGGCTGAGCCACTCCTCGAGAGGATCGGGCGGCTGGACGTCGTAATGCCCGTAGATGAGCACGGTCGGTCGGTCCGGCACGTGGGGGCTTTCGGCCCAGACGATCGGATTGCCGCCACGGTCGATCTGTTCCACGACCGGAAACCCCAGGGCGCGCAGGTGGTCAGCAACCCAGTCCGCCGCCCGTTGGCATTGGTCAGCGTGGTCGCTGAGCGTACTGATGCTGGGGATGGCCAGGAACGAATTCAGTTCCGTGAGAAGGCGGTCTCGTTCACGATTCACGAAATCTTGATCCACGACGACGCTCGCGGGAAGGGGAGAAGTGATCAGTGGCAAACGATGGGAAGCTACACGATTTGACGTCGTGCGCGAGCGCTCTGGCGGACCGGAAATCACCCTCTGGCGCATCGCGGTCCCGGTGATACATTCGCCGCATGTTCACGACATCGCAGTTCCGCGTCTTTGCGACCGAGCCGGGAGAGCAGGCGCTGGCCAAAGCCCGGCGCCTGCTGCACGACGGAGCCATCGAAGAGGCCGAGGACGCCTACCTCGAGTTGCTCGACAACCAGCCCGACGAGAAACTCGTGTGGGGCGAGTACTTCACGCTGCTGCGCAACGAGCGGCGTTTCGAGGAAGCCCTGGCCCTGTCGGCCCAGGCCGCGGATCACTTCGGGGACACGGCCTTCCCGGCTGCCCTGAAGGGCGCGGCCCTGGTGGAAATGGGCCGCTACCGCGAGGCCCTCATCGCCCTCGAGCACGCGTCCTCACTGGACCCGGCCTTGGCCTTGGTCTGGCATGAGGCGGGCTATGCGGCGTATCGGTTGGGGGAATATGCCCGAGCCCTGCTGGCGCTCGATCGCGCATTCGCCCTCGAACCGCACAGTGGCACGCTGCACTTGCGGGGCAAGATTCTCCGGAGCGCGGGACGCTACCTGGCAGCGGAGGTGGCCTTCGAGGGCGCAGCGGAAGCGGCGGAATTCGATGAGCAGCGGGAAGAAGCCATCCGACAGATCAACGTCACTCGGCGGTATGCCCTGTTCGGCCCGACCAAGCCGGTGGATCTGCAGCAGACCCGCAAGTGGTTCGCCGAGACCGGCGCCATTTCGATGACCTACCATGCCGATCTCCAGCCCCCGACGGAAGAGGCATTGGTGCGCGCCCTGTCGCAGTTCGCGCGCGAGCAGGAGTGGCGGTTCACCGCCCTCTTCCGCACCGATGACTGGGAGGGGTGGACTCGGCTGGCCGACACGTTGGGGCTCGCCAGTGCCGACGGCCACCTCGATGAAGACGCCGTGCCGCTCGTCGTGGCCCGTACACCGGCGCCAGGCACGCCAGCCTGGGACACGGCCACGCAGTTCGTGAAACGGTCGGGTGCCGGCCTGGTATTCGTCCTCCACCAGCCGCTGGACGCCGCCCCGGCGGACGTGTTCGGCATGCTCGAAGGCGTCGAGGAGGCCATGATCGACCTGGCAACCGCCTCCGAAGTCGTCCAGCACCCCAACAGCATTCTGCAGGATCGGCGGTTGACCAGGCCGGAATGAGGTGACCCGGCTCGAAGCGATCCGGGGAGACATCACCGCCCAGGCTGTCGACGCCATCGTGAACGCCGCCAATGAGGGCCTGTTGCCCGGCGGCGGGGTGTGTGGCGCCATTCACCGTGCCGCCGGACCGGACCTCCAGACAGCGTGCCACACGGTGGGCGGCTGCGCCACCGGCGATGCGAGGATCACCGGTGGGTACCAGCTACCGGCTCGTCACGTGATCCACGCCGTGGGCCCGGTCTGGCGGGGAGGCGGTACCGAGGAGTCCGCCCTCCTGGCCTCCTGTTACCGACGCTCCCTCGAACTGGCCGACGAACACCACCTCCACACCATCGCATTCCCTGCGATCAGCACCGGCGTTTTCGGGTATCCGATCGAAGAGGCCACGACGATCGCCGTGGCCACCGTACGCCACTACACGGCGAAGCCCACGGGGGTCGAGTTGGTCCGATTCGTCTGTTTCAGTGAAGCCGACCTGGCGGTGTACCGTGCCGCCCTGGACCAGGCCGGCTAATCGGCTGGAGTGGCGACCGCTTCCTCGAGGCCGGCATAGGCACTGTCGCCTGGGACATCCTCCATCAAGACACGCATAGCCGCCACCGCGCTCTGGACATCACCGTGCCGGTCGAGCCACGCCTGGAACAGGTGCAGCTTGGTGCGGTAGACGCGCCGTGAGATGATCTGGGCGTTGTTGATGGCACGTGGCGTCCTGTCCCCGATCCGGAAGGTGAGGAGCTGGGGGCCGATGGAGTCGACCAGATAGTCGCCGGCCCAGCGTCCGACCGAATCCCGCCCCTGCGCCAGCGCGGCAGAATCAGGGGGCGGCTCGCGACCGTAGAGGCCGTCCAACCGGCCCGAGAGCTGATCGAAGTAGGCCGAGAAGGCGACCTCGTCACTCCACCGGTCCCGGGCGCGCTGTGCCAGCGCGCTATCTCCCAGGGCGTCGAAGTACTCTGCGGCCGCCCGGTACCCGATCATCTGCGCCCATCCCTCATTGAACGGAACGGCGCTGGGGATGAAGAGGGTGTTGTGGGTGATCTCGTGGAACACCAGCGCAGCCAGCTCGACGGAATCGCGATCGAGCGCGGTCGACAGGAGCGGGTCGTTGAACCATCCCAGGGTGGAGAACGCGGCCGAGGGCCTCAAATACGTATCGTACCCCTGAGCCTCCAGGGAGGCTGCCGTCCGGTGGGCCATCTCGAAATCGAAGTAGCCCTTGTACGGCACACGCCCCACGATGGGGAATTTCCAGGTGTAGGGACACAGGCAATTCCCCGGCGCGGCCGACATGACCAGCAGGAGCGTGTCCCGGTCCACCTTGGCATAGGTCGTGTACGTCTCGTTGGCGGCGAGCCCCAACGTCGCCGCGTAGTCCCGAGCCCCCAGAACCAGCGTGAGCATGTCACGCACCTCAGGGGTCGTCGCCGGGTCGCGGACGACCTCCGGGATATCACGCCGGGCCTGGAGGATACGGGTTTCTTCGAACCCGGCTCGGGTCAGGTAGCGCACGTCCTCACTGGCGAGGTACGCCGTTCCGTAGCCCACGAACAACACCCCCACCAGAATCGCCAGCACCATGAGGAACCTCCGAATTACCACGTCACCCGGACACCTATGCGATGGACCCCGTCCAATCCGTCGGCGGTCTCCTGGTAGGCGTAGTCCAGTTGTGCCACCTTGAGGACGGCCGTCCCGCCGAATGCCCACCGGGCCTGGGTGCTGAGCCGGTCCTGGGGACCGTAGCCGGCGCGGGCCACGGCGCCGAAACCCCCGAACACCAGCCCTGCCTCACCCCCCAGTACGGTCTGGCGTCCCACGCCGTCCGTCCAGATGACATCCAGCGTGCCCATGAGCCGTACGGTCCCCTGTGGATCCAGGAGGTTGAACATGAAGCCGAGCCTGGTCGTAGTGGGCAGGTTCAGGGCCAGGCCGGAATCAGGCGGGGTGGCCCCCAGGTTCTGCACGCTCACCGCAACGGCGGCAATGTCGAACATGGCCAGGATGGCCGACAGGTCGACCTCGGTGGACCGGACCGTGGTGCCGGTCGAGTCCCTGCCGCTCACGCCTTTGACGCCCGCGGAAACGGCAAAGAGGCCAAACCGGTACACCGCGTCGGCAAGCCACATGGAATTGTGTTCCAGCGGCGACCCTGTCGGGGTGGTGGCCTCCTGATAGCCGCCGACCAGGTTGAACTGGCCGAGCCGGACGGCCCCGGCGATACTGGAGTGGCGTCCTGACCCCGGCAGCCATGAGGTCGTGGCCTCGGCCCCGGCCCGGCGGATCAACGCCACCCCGGAGGGGTTGACGAACACCGCCCCCGCATCGCCCACGACCGCCGTGTTGGCGCCGGCCAGGCCGGCGCCGCGGGCCGTGGCCGCGATGCGCGCCACCAGAGGGTAGACCGGTTGTTGGGCCCATGCCGGCGCCGAGGCCAGCCCCGCCAGCCCGGTGACGGCCAACGCCGAGCCGGCCAACAGGGACGCCGGCCGGCTGCGACGAGGGCGCCCATGGGCCGGGAACAGAGTGGGAAGTGGACTTGACACAACGCTGTAACATAAAGCGCCACAACACCTTTGACAATTCTACCGGGGCCGGGTAGCTTCCCAGGAGACCCGGGTTTTCAGGACCCATACTGACTTCAACAGGACGCCCCCTCCCCATCGCTGACCGTCGCCTCCGTGGCGGTCAACGCCGGTGGGCTGCAGGCGTGGGCGCCCGTTTTCGGTCGGCACGTTCGACCAAGTGACGCGCATGGCGTTCGCTCACCTTCATACGCACAGCGAGTACTCCCTCCTCGACGGCGCCAACCGGATCCCCGAGTTGGTATCCCACGTGAAGGGCCTGGGCATGGACAGCCTGGCCGTGACCGACCACGGCAACCTCCACGCCGCCTGGCGCTTCTACGAGGAGGCCAAGGCGCAGGGGATCCGGCCCATCCTGGGGTTCGAAGCCTACCTGGCGTTCGGCTCGCGCCGGGAGCAGGAGCGTCCCCAATGGGCCCCGGCCAACTACAGCCACTTGGTGCTCCTGGCACGTAACGCCGCCGGCTACAAGAATCTGGTGCGCCTGTCTTCCATCGGATTCACGGAAGGGTTCTATCGGCGCCCGCGCATCGACAAGGAGGTGTTGCGCGAGTACTCCGAGGGAATCGTCTGTCTGGCCGCGTGTTTGTCGGGCGAGATCGCGCTCTACCTGCGTCGCGGCAACTACGACGAGGCCAAACGGTCGGCCGAGTGGTTTGCCACGACCTTCGGGCCCGATGGATTCTGGCTGGAAATCCAGAAACACGGCATCGCCGATGAAGTCACGGTGGCGGAAGGCATGCTGTCGCTTGGCCAGGATCTGGGAATCGGTGTGGTAGCGACCAACGACGCACACTACCTGCGCCGGGACGACGCGCAGGCGCACGACGTGCTGCTCGCCATCGGTACCGGGAGCGACCTGGACGATCCCAACCGGTTCCGGTTCACGGGAGAAGAGTCCTATGTCAAGTCGGAAGCCGAGATGCGGGCGCTGTTCCCCGACCAGCCCACGGCCATCGATCTCACACAGCACGTGGCGGAGCTATGTGAATTCGACTTCGAAAAGCGCTACTTCCTGCCGGAGTTCCCCCGGCCGGAGGCGTTCGCCACCGACGAAGCCCTGCTGGAGCACCTGGCCCGGGCCGGCTTGGAACGCCGGTACGAGGACCCCCTCCCCGAGGCGGTTCGCGAGCGCTTCGCGTACGAGCTGGGTGTCATCAACACGGCGGGGTACGCCGGCTACTTCCTGATCGTCCAGGACTTCATTACCGCGGCCCGTGAGCGAGGCATTCCGGTTGGTCCCGGGCGCGGCTCGGCCGCCGGCTCGATCATCGCCTACGGCCTGGGAATCACCAACGTCGATCCGTTGCGTTACGACTTACTGTTCGAGCGGTTCCTCAACCCCGAACGGGTGTCGATGCCGGACATCGACATCGACTTCTGCTACGAGCGTCGTGGGGAGGTCATCGAGTACGTACGCGAGCGGTACGGGGAGACCAGCGTCGGGCAGATCATCACCTTCGGAACGATGAAAGCTCGGGCCGCCGTCAAGGACGTCGCCCGCGTCCTGAAGATCCCTCCGGCCGAGGCCGACAAGATCACCAAGCTGATCCCCTCCGGGCCGGCATACAGCCTCACCATCCCGGAAGCGGTGAAGAAGGTCCCGGAGCTGAAGGAGCTGGCCGCCTCGGCACCAGTCTATCAGCGCATGGTCAATCTGAGTTCGCGCATCGAGGGCATTTCCCGGCACGCCTCGGTGCACGCGGCGGGAGTGGTGATCGCCCCGGGTCCGATCAGGGAGTACGTCCCCGTGTGTACCGCGCCCACCAAGGGCGCCGGTCAGCGGATGTCCGGCGAGAACGCCATCATCACGCAGTACGACATGGTGGCGCTCGAGAAGGTCGGGATGCTCAAGATGGACCTGTTGGGGCTCAAGACCCTGACCGTAATCCACGACTCGGTGGCGGCCGTCCGGGAGCGTCATGGGGTGGAACTCGACCCGGATGGAGCGCCGCTGGACGACCCCGAGGTCTACGCCCTGCTCCGCAGCGGCCGCACGTCCGGCGTCTTCCAGTTCGAGTCGCCGTTGGCCACCGAGACACTGCGCAACATGCGCTGTGACCGGTTCGACGACCTGGTGGCCTGCAACGCCCTGCTCCGGCCCGGACCGCTGGATGCCGGGATGCACACGGTGTTCATCCGCCGCAAACTGGGGCACGAGGAGGTCCGCTACCCGCACCCGGCGCTCCAGAGCATCCTGGAGCCGACCTACGGCGTCATCACCTACCAGGAACAGGTGATGCGGATCGCCAACATCCTGGCGGGATTCTCGCTGGCCGAAGCGGACGTGCTCCGAAAGGCGGTCGGCAAGAAGGACGCAGCCCTGATCCGCAAGGAACTGGGCCGATTCATCGAGCGGGCCGTCGAGCAGGGCCACGACCGACGCACCATCGAAGACATCGCGGGTCAAATTGAGACCTTCGGCCGCTACGGGTTCAACAAGTCGCACTCCGTCGCCTATTCCATGCTTTCGTACCAGACGGCCTGGCTCAAGGCGCACTACCCGGCCGAGTTCATGTCGGCGCTCCTGTCGTCGGAAATCGGCAGTACCGACAAGGTGGTCCAGTACATCAACGAGGCCCGGGAGATGGGGCTCGAGGTGCTGCCTCCGGACGTGATGGAGTCGGGCTTCAAGTTCACCGTGGTGAGTGATCGCCGCATCCGCTTCGGTCTGGGCGCAGTACGGAACGTCGGGGCCGGCGCCATCGAATCGATCATCCAGGCCCGCCAGAGTGACGAGGGCCCGTTCACGGACCTGGCGGATTTCGTTCAGCGGCTCGATGTCCGGCTGTGCAACAAGCGCGTCCTGGAATCCCTGATCGCCGCCGGGGCCTGCGACTCGTTGGGGGGCCATCGCCGGCAGTTGATCGAAGCGCTGGACGATACCATCGGCGAGGCCCAACTCCAGCAGCAGGACCGCGAGGCGGGCCAGGAATCGCTGTTCGGCGACGCCACCCAGCCGACGGCAGTGGCCCGACACGATCTGCCCGACGTGCCGGCCTGGTCGGAGAGCGAACGCCTGACGCGGGAGAAGGAAGTCCTCGGGTTCTTCATTTCGGGCCACCCGCTGGAACGGTTCCGGAGCGAGGTGGAGCTGTTCGGGACCCGGACCACGGCGACCCTGGGGCAGTGGAGCGAGCACCAGGTCTCCGTCGCTGCGGTGTTGACCACCGTCAAGCGCCAGATCTCGAAGAAGACCGGGAAGGAGTATGCCCGCCTCACGCTCGAGGATTTCCACGGCACCGCCGAGGCCATCGTGTTTCCCGATGCCTGGGCCAAGCTGAACCAGATCGTCACGTCCGACGCCGCCATGCTGCTGGCCGGCGGCTACAGCCCGCGGGATCGCGGCGAAGACCGCGCGCCGTTCGTGGTGGAATCCGCCCGCCCCCTGGACGACTTGCGTCCGGCAGGCGAGGTTGGCGTAAGCTTCCGGTGGCGCCGTGTCGCGGCTCCCGACCCGGAGGACATCCGTGCCGCTGCGGCCCTGTGCGCGGCGCACCCCGGCCCGGCGCCGGTCTATATTGAGTGGAGTGATGGTAACGGCGAAGGGGAAGCGTTGCGGCTCCGCTCCCGACGCATGCGGGTCGCTGCGGACGACGATCTGCTGACCGCGCTCCAGGGCATCCTGGGACCCGACTCGGTTCACTACGTGAAGGCGGAGTAACGCATGGCTCCCACGTACACGTTGGAATTCGAGAAGCCACTCCTGGAACTCGAACGCGAGATCGAGAGTCTCAAGCGAACCGGGGTCGAGGGGGAGCAGGACGTGACCCCGGAGTTGACCCAGCTCGAGACCAAGCTGGCGGACCTGCGCGAGCACATCTACGAACACCTGTCGCCCATCCAGCGCGTTCAGGTAGCCCGCCACCCGAAACGTCCGTACACCCTCGACTACCTCAGCACCATCTTCACCGATTTCATCGAACTGCACGGCGACCGCCAGTTCCGCGACGACCCGTCGATCGTGGCGGGCTGGGCTCGCCTGGACGGCGTGTCGGTCATGGTCATCGGCCATCAAAAGGGCCGCGACACCAAGGAAAACCTGAAGCGCAACTTCGGCATGCCACACCCGGAGGGCTATCGCAAGGCACTCCGGCTGATGCATCAGGCCGCCAAGTTCTCGGCACCGGTGATCACGCTGATCGATACCCCGGGCGCCTACCCCGGACTGGGCGCCGAGGAGCGCGGCCAATCCGAGGCCCTGGCCCGGAACATCCTGGAGATGTCGGCCCTCCCGACCCCGATCGTGGCCGTGGTCATCGGCGAAGGCGGCTCTGGAGGCGCGCTGGCGCTGGGAGTGGCCGATCGCGTCCTGATGCTGGAGAACTCGGTCTACTCGGTCATCTCGCCGGAAGGGTGCGCCGCGATCCTCTGGAACGACGCCTCGCAACGAGAGCGGGCCGCGGACGCCCTGAAACTGACCGCCGAGGATCTCGAGCGGATGGGCGTCATCGACGCCATCGTCGAGGAACCGGTCGGGGGCGCCCATACCGACCCCGAGGCGACCGCCGAGGCGTTGCGAACCGCGTTGTCCAGACACGTCGCCGAACTCCGCAAGGTGAAACCCGACCGGCTCATTCGCCGGCGCGCCGAGAAGTTCGGCAAGATCGGCGCCTTCACCGAGGCGTGATGGCCAACACCATCGAGGTCCGGTTCAAGGGGACCCGGCGAGCGTTCTATACCTGGACGGATGGAGAGGACCCACCTCGCCTCAACGACGCCGTCATCGTCGAGGCGGAGCGCGGCAAGGATCTGGGGCATGTCAGCGCCGTGGGCGAGGTGGCCCTCAAGAAGTGTGGCACCGCCTGCAACGGCTGTGACGCGTCCAAAGCCCCCGCACAGGGGCCCTCCCAACCCAACGTGCTCCGGCGTGCGTCGAAGGACGACGTGAACACGGCCGTGCAGTTGCGACGCTCGGAGGAAGAAGTCCGTCGCAAGGTCCAGGAGCGCGTCCGCAAGCACGCCCTCGCCATGAAAGTCAGCGACGCCGAGTGGCAGTGGGACCGGAACAAGCTGACCGTGTTCTTCACCGCCGAGCAGCGGGTCGACTTCCGAGCCCTGGTGCGGGATCTGGCCGCACTCTTTCGGACCCGCATCGACCTGCGCCAGATCGGTGTCCGGGACGAGGCCGCGCGCCTCACCGGGGTCGGTCGTTGCGGTCGCGAGTACTGCTGCTCGTCCTGGCTTCCTGAGTTGTCGCCGGTGAGCCTCAGCCTGGCCAAAGACCAGCGCCTGGCCTTGAACCCCGCGCAGATTTCTGGAGGCTGTGGCCGACTCCTCTGCTGCCTCAAGTACGAACACGACTTCTACGTCACCGCCCGCAAGCGCTTCCCCAAGGAGGGTCGCACCGTTCTGACCACCGCGGGTGAGGAGCGCGTCGTTGCGGTCGACATCCTTCGAGAGCGGGTCCACCTCCGGGACAAGGACGGCACCTCCCGCATGCTGCCCCTGGTGGACCTGCGGGAGGAGATCAAGGCGGCGCCCAGTGCCGGCCCATCGGAGCCTGCCCCGGCGGATTCCCCGGCGCAGCCCCAGGCCCCGCAAGACGGCGACGACGATGAGGCCACACGGAACCGGTCACGACGGCGCCGGCGCGGGCGGCGGCGCAAACGGCGTGGCGGCGACGGCACGAGCAGCAATTCCAGCCCAGAGGCCTGAGTGGCGAAGTACTATCTGACGACGGCAATCGATTACTCCAACGGCGACCCCCACCTGGGGCATGCCCTGGAGAAGATCGGCGCTGACTGCATCGCCCGGTACCGTCGGCTCCGAGGCGACGATGTCCATTTCCTGATGGGGATGGACGAACACAGCCAAAGCGTCATTCAGGCGGCGGCCGACAATGGTGTCGAGCCCATCCAGTGGGTGGACGACATGGCCGCTCGCTTCGTTGAATTCTGGGGCCGGCTGCATTGCAGCCACAACGACTGGATCCGCACCACCGAGCCCCGTCACGTCCACGCCGTCCAGACCCTTCTATCCCGCATCCAGGAACGGCACCCCGACGACCTGTTCCTCGGGGAGTACGAAGGCCTCTACTGTGTCGGGTGCGAGGAGTTCAAACAGCCCAACCAGATCGAAGACGACCACTGTATCGAGCATCCGACCCTGGTCCTGGAGGCCACCCGGGAAACCAATCACTTCTTCCGGCTCAGCGCGTACGGTGACAGGTTGCTCGACCTCATCCAGAGCAGTCGCTTCCGGGTCGAGCCCGCCATTCGAAGGAACGAGGTCCTGCGACTGATCGAATCTGGCCTCCAGGACATCTCCATCTCGCGGTCTCGATTTCCCTGGGGCATCCCCTTCCCCGGAGACGCGGACCACACGGTATACGTCTGGTTTGACGCGCTGATCAACTACCTGTCGGCCACCGGGTTCCCGGAGCCAGGGTTCGACCGGTTGTGGCCGGCCGACCTGCACATCATCGGCAAGGGCATTTCCCGGTTCCACTGCGTGATCTGGCCGGCCATGCTCCTGGCCGCCGATCTCCCCCTCCCGGAAGAAGTCTGGGCCCACGGATATGTGCAGTGGGAAGGCGCCAAGATGTCCAAGACGGCCGGGACCGCCGTCAGTCTGGATAATGCCATCGAACGTCACGGGCCCGATCCGCTGCGCTACTTTCTCCTCCGCGAGATCGGTTTCGAAGGTGATGGCAACTTCACCTGGGAACGGTTCGATGAGCGATACACCGCCGACCTGGCAGACGGGTTGGGCAACCTCGCCTCTCGCGTCCTCGCCATGCTGGGCAAGTACCGCGACGGGGTGGTACCGGACAGTGCGGGAACGTCCCTGGATGAGACCGGCCGCCAGGCTGTGGGCGACTACCAGGAGCGCATGGACGCACTCGACCTCCGGGGCGGCGCCGAGGCCGCCTGGGACCTGGTGGCCGCGGCCAACGTCTATGTGGCCCAGACGGCACCGTGGGCGCTCGCTAAGGAAGGCAAGGACGAGGAGCTGGACGCGACACTGGCGGCCCTGGCGAGGTCCCTCTACCGCCTCGGCGTGCTGGTGAGCCCCTACATGCCGGAGAAGGCCGGGGAGCTCCTCGAGGCCCTGGGACAACCTGCCGACCCGGGGCCACAGGCGTGGAATGATCTGGCGGACACCCCCATGACGGGGGCCCGGACCACGAAGGGTGCAGGCCTTTTCCCCAAGGCTCCCCACCCATAAAAGTATTTGACAGTCAAAGACTTAGACGTGTCATTAGGAATCTTGACACCCCCCCAGGCGGGGCCCATCTTACCCTCCGCTGGAGAAGACTGGACCACAGGCCGTCGCCGGATGTGACCTGTGTAAGGCATTACTGGACAAGCACTTACTAAAGGTGCTCCATCATGGCCAAGCGCCGCTGGACATTCGTGGTCGTGCCGGACGGAACTGAAGCCGCAAGAAGGCTGCAGGTTTCGACGCGCGCCCTGAAGCTGATCGCCGGGGGAGCCGCCACGCTGCTCCTGGCCGCGATGGTGTTCGGCTACGTCACGGTGTCGCACAAGCTGGATATGACCCGCTCCGCGCAACTGGAGCAGGAGAACGCCCTGCTGGCCGAAGAGCTCGGGCGTCTCCATTCGCAGGTCACGGCCCTCAACGATACCCTCGGCGTCATCGCCAGGCGTGACAGCCGCTACCGGGTCATGGCCAACCTCGATCCGATCGACCCTCAGGTGCTGCAAGCCGGCATCGGTGGACCGGTCGAGGCGGGCTACAACGATGGGCTGACAGAAACGAGTGTCCTTGGGCGTCGTGCCGCAGAGGTCCAGGTCGACCTCAATGCCCTGATCCGCCGGGCCAACCTGCTGGCCTCCTCATTCGACGAGGCGGTCGACAGCATTACCGCTCACACGGAGCGCCTGTCGGCCACGCCCTCGATCCTCCCGACGCAGGGCTGGCTCTCGAGTGGCTACAAAGCCATGCGGATGCACCCCATTCTCAACTATGCCCGGCCGCACCGTGGTATCGACATCACGGCGCCCAAGGGTACTCCGATCCTGGCTCCGGCCGGCGGCGTCGTCAAATCGACCGGCTATCAATCAGGTTTCGGGAACGCGGTCACGATCAGCCACGGCTACGGCATCGTGACCAAGTATGCCCACGCCGACAAGATCCTGGTCAAAGCCGGGCAGAGGGTCAAACGCGGCGAGCGGATCGCCCTCGTCGGCAAGACGGGCTTGGCCACCGCGCCTCATCTCCACTACGAGGTTCATGTGAACGGTCGCCCGGTGGACCCGCGGCGATTCGTCCTGCCGGAGGAAGTCGGCGGCTGAACGCGCTCCGGTACCGGCACTCTGGTTCCCGCCCCCTGTCTGTCACCGGGGGCGTTTTCGTATGCCCCGTGCCATTGGTGTCCCGTTTCCAGCCTCGTTAGCTTGCGAGCAGTGCACTTTCTTCGAGGGATGGCCGTGAGAGGCCCGAATGCGTTCCTTGGCGCCTTGTTGGCGCTGGCCCTGGGCTGCGACGGTCCGCGCGAGGTCACCATAGAGGTGACCGTTCCTGACCTGGACGGCGTCGAGCACCCCGCGGCAGATCTTCCTATCGTCATCCTGCCGTACGACAGGGACAGCCTCCTGGGCGTCCTCGAGGCCCGGGCGGCTTCGTCCCGACCCCACATGCGGGCGCTGGACAGCTTGTTCTCCGCGTTCCAGGTGGACTATCTGGCCTTCGCGAGAGCCGCGCACCAGGTCGCGCGTTTCCACGACTCGATGGCGCTCTTGAAGGGCACCCTGGACACGCTGGACCGATCGACCGAAGATTATCACACATGGTTTCAGGTCTTCGCCCAACTCAAGGACTCTCTGGCGCGCTCGGAACGACACCGCGACGAGGCTGCCGGGGAACTCCGGCGAGCCCGGACGGCGTTCGTTCCCTTGAGCGACAGCTTGAGGCAGGAGGTCCGACAGTGGGAGCAGGAGACCTTTCGCGACTACGATGACATGGTGGCGGACCTCATCAAGGACTCCGGTCGCAATGGCCTCCGCGATACCACGGCCACCGACGGCCATGCCACCGTGGCACTGGGCCGTGGGGCCTGGTGGGTCTACGCCAGGGCCTGGGACGTGGAGAACCCGA
The DNA here is from genome assembly GCA_039587475.1 of Gemmatimonadota bacterium. Classification (GTDB taxonomy): domain Bacteria; phylum Gemmatimonadota; class Gemmatimonadetes; order Gemmatimonadales; family GWC2-71-9; genus N074bin45. The sequence goes on from JBDHIK010000011.1 coordinate 28,613, forward strand.
ACTCCGAATGGTATTGGAACGTTGCAGTCACCAGAGACACAGTCCGCTTGAACAGCCAGAACGGCTTACGACTCCCCAGCTATTGAGATCCCATGGACGCATCTGACCGCCGACCCACAGCGCCTCGCCGGCGCCGAATCCTCGCTGGCCTGACGGGCGCCATCCTGCTCGCCGTCGCGCTCGTCGCCGCCCGTGGTGCACCGGCCGGCCCAGCGCTCCAGGACGATCCTCTGGCGCCGCGGACCAAGGGGTCCGCTGAAGCGCCCGTGACCGTGTATGAGATGTCGGACTTTCAGTGCCCGTTCTGCCGGCGTCACGCGGTCGAGAGCTTCCCGATCATCGACCGGGAGTACATCGAGACCGGTAAGGTCCGCTGGGTATTCGTGAACTTCCCTATTCCCCAGCTCCACGCCAACGCCATCCCCGCAGCCCAGGTCGCGATGTGCTCGGCTCAGCAGGACGCGTTCTGGCCGGTGCATGATCTGCTGTTTCTGCATCAGGACACCTGGGGACCGCTGACGGAGCCCCAGGAGTTCATGTTGTCCCTGGCGGATTCCGTCGGCATCGACCGATCGGCGTTGGCGGCGTGCCTGCAGAGCCAGGAGACGCTGCCGCAGATCCAGGTGGATGCCGAGGGCGCCGTGCGCGCCGGTGCGACCAGCACGCCGACGTTCTACATCGAGGGCGGCCTGTTGGTCGGGGCCCACCCGGTCGAGGTGTTCCGCATGGTGCTGGACAGCATCTACGACGCCAAGCAGGGCGGTTGAGCCGCGGTCCCGGTCCAGACCGGCTACTGGGTGACGCTGAGGGCGAGAAAGACGTCGTATAGCGCGTGGGTCCAGGCCGTGATACCGAAGCCGCGCAACAGATACAGCGCGCTGAACAGGACACCGGCGATGGTACGGAACGTGAACGACGGCACCGCAAAGGGGTCGCCGTAGGGTCCGATGTAGTGGAAGGCAGAGAACACCACGGCGCCGACGGCCACCGCGAAGACCGCTGCCATTCGGGTCGACCACCCGAACACCTTGCGCCCCACCAGCGCCAGTCCTCCAACCAGCAGTACGCGGAACAGCAGTTCTTCGTACAGCCCGGCCCCGAGCGAGATCATCAGCTGGGTCGGCAGGTCCAACTGATCGAACGGCCCCACCGCCAGCGGTGACCACTGGCCCAGCACGATGGCCGTCAGCAGGCCGGTCACGCCACCGAACAGCAGCGCGTAGACGACGGCTTCAGCCGTCATCCCGAGAAAGACCTTGCCGACCGGGGGCCCGTTGGTACGGATGTCCATGAGCACCCGAATCGAGGCGCCCCCGACCAGGAGCACCCCGAACGCGACCAGGCCCCAACGGCCGCCTGCGGCGAGGAAGAGGCTCTTGAGGACGACATCGGCGCCGTTGCGCACACCGGTGATGGCATCCTGGCTGAGGCTGAACGCCAGAAGTTCGTAGGCCACCAACAGGGGCAATGCGAACACGAGGTCGTACCTCGGGTTGCGCACCTGCGCGGCGTAGCCCGGGTTGAAGATGGCGAGCATCACCAAAGATAGCCGTTTCTCAGCGATCGCCAGTTGACGGGGAGTCGAGTTGCCGCAACATTCCGGCCCGATGCCGCGAACATCCCTGTGGTACCGCCTGAGCCTGTGGCTCGCCCGGCGCCTCGTCCCTCTCGGCGCCATTGCCTCTCCCAAACTCGACGAAGGCCATCGCGGCCGCACCGGTGCCCCCAGGCGCTTACAACAGTGGGCGGCGGCGTCCCGTGACCCGGCGCGGCCCCTGGTGTGGGTCCATGCGCCGTCGGTGGGGGAGGGCCTTCAGGCCGCAGCGGTGATCCGCCGACTTCGCGGGCTGCACCCGGACTGGCAATACGCCTACACCTATTTCAGTCCGTCGGCGCGCCAGCTGGGCGACGATCTTCCCGTCGACATCAGCGACTACGTGCCGTATGACACTGTGGCAGAGACGAGCGCGGTGGTCGACGCGTTGCAGCCCACGGCGCTCGTGTTCGCCAAACTCGATCTCTGGCCACAGTTGGCATGCCGGGCGGCGGCATCGGGGGCGGCGGTGATGCTCGCGGCCGCGACGGTGCGCCCCGGAAGCGGCAGGATGCGGTGGCCGGTCCGTTCGCTCCTGCGCCCCGGCTATCGGGTCGTGTCTGCTGCCGGAGCCATCGCTGCGGAGGACGGGGAACGACTGGTGCGGCTGGGCGTGGCGCCGGAAGCGGTGACCGTCACGGGCGACCCGCGGTTCGACAGCGTCTGGCACCGGGTTCAGAGCACCCGCCCCGATGACCCACTACTCCGTGTGGGCGGTGGGGCTGCTACGCTCGTCGCCGGATCGACCTGGCCGCAGGACGATGCCGTTCTGCTCGGGGCGTTTGCCAGGGTACGGGAGAAGATCCCGGACAGCCGCCTGATCATCGCGCCCCACGAGCCGACCCGGTCCCACCTGGCAGCCCTGGGCCGCGAGGCAGCCCGGCTGGGCCTCCCTGAGCCCACGATCCTGTCGGACGACGGGGAGCCGACTCGGTTCATGGTGATAGATCGGGTCGGGCTTCTGGCGGATCTGTATGGTGCGGGCCGAATGGCCTACGTCGGTGGCGCCATGGGCCACAAGGGAATCCACTCGGTGCTGGAGCCTGCCGCGTGGGGCGTGCCCGTGGTGTTCGGGCCCCACTGGCACCACAGCCGGGAGGCAGGCCTCCTGCTCGAAGCCGGGGGCGCCACGGCGCTCGCCGCCCCCGCGATCGAGCATCTGGGCCGGCTCTGGATCGAATGGCTGCAGAACGACGAGACCCGGCAGCGCCAGGGGGAGCGGGCGCGCCGGGTGGTCGAGAATGGGCTCGGGGCGGCCTCACGGACCGCTGCACTCATCGAAAGCGCGCTACTGGACCACAGTGCCTTCGACCGTTACCGACCGGGTGGATAGGATTCCTACGGTAATCACGGTGAACAGGATGTCGCTGAACCGTGCCTAGCTCTTGATGCGGATGTCCGCCACGGCGGTGGCGTCATATGTGAGCGAGCATGCGCTCGTCATCCCTACGAAAACCAAGTCCCCGGCCGAACACGCTCGGCGCAACCATCGGGTGACGAACCGGGGCACCGCTAACTCCCCGGTTTCCTGAACGAGTAGGTGAGACCCACGCCAATCGTGGACAGAACCTCATTGTCGGGTTGTTGCCAGTCGTAGGCGGCCCGGATCCCCAGGCCGTTCAGGAACGCGACTTCGAGCCCAATACTGAAGGCGAAGTCGGAGCGGGACTCGGTTCTCGTGGATGTCTCCCCCTTGAAGCGGAGGACGTTGTAATCGAGCCGCGGCGCGATCCAGGGTTTGATGGCCAGGCCCGACGTGGGAATCGTCCACATGGCGCTCACGCCGACCGGCACGCGGAATTGCTCGAGCTTGCGCACGAGGGTGTCGGGCGTCGTAAGTGACGGAGGTGGGTCACCAATCTCCCAGAAGGCCACGCCGGCTTGGACGTTCACCGACAACGGGCTCATCGGCTTACCGAACACCTTCCAGTTGGCGGTGCCACCAGCGGCCACTTGCCCCAGGTTGAAGGTGTCGACCTCGATACTTGTGCCCCCAACCGACAGTGTGAACCCAAAGGCCCCGACGCCGAATGCTCCGGTTGCCGCGTAGCTGGAGCCGAGGAGCGTGCTGCTGCTGGGGAAGGCAGCGTCCGCCGCGAGGCTGAACCCGCCCGGGATGGGGGTGTTGTACACTGGGATACCAGGGAGCTGGGCAACCCCGGGGACGGCGTTCAAGAGTAGAAAGACGGAGAGGGATGTGACAACAGCTGTGCCTTTCATCGATCCTCCAATCGGGACCGGGACCGTCGGCGGAACACCGGCTAGCTCCCGGGTCTCCTGAATGAGTGGTTCACGCCGACCCGGCTGGTGGACAAGGCAGCCCCGCTGGGCTTGATCCACTCGTACGCTGCACGAACGCCGAGGCCGTTCAGGAACGCCAGGTCGAGACCAAAACTGAAGGCGAACTCCGTCTGATCGGATGCGGTTCCGCCAATCTTGACCTGGGAGGAATCGACGCGAGGGGCGACCAACAGGGGCAATGCGAACACCAGGTCGTACCTCGGGTGGCGCACCTGCGCGGCGTGGCCCGGTTTGAAGATGGCGAGCATCACCAAAGATAGCCGTTTCTCAGCGATCGCCAATTGGTTCAATGGCTGCAGAACGACGAAACCCGGCAGCGCCAGGGGGAGCGGGCGCGCCGGGTGGTCGAGAATGCGCTCGGGGCGGCCGCACGGACCGCTGCGCTCATTGAAAGCGCGCTACGGGACCACCGTGCCTTCGACCGTTACCGACCGGGTGGATAGGATTCCTACGGTAATCACGGTGAACAGGATGTCGCTGAACCGTGCCTTGCTCTTGATGCGGATGTCCGCCACGCTGGTGGCGTCCGCGACCTGATGGGCCAGCGCTTTCTGCAGGTCCGGTCGCTTGAGCTGGAACAGTCCCCACAATCCCCAGACGGCCCTGGTCGTCACCTCGAAATGCTCCCCCTGGGCCGGTTCCGAGGCCGAGCTCGCCAGCGTGGCTGGGACACCAAGAGCCGTCGCGTCGTAGGTCAGTGAGCAGCCACTGGCCGATGCTGCAATGAGCATCACCGACACAGCCGCCACGATTCGCATCCGAAAGTCGCCAGCCACCGGTCAGGGACCCGGGACGTTCAGGGCGTAATTGATCCCGACGCCGACCGTGGACAGGGTGGAGCCTTCGATCTGGATCCAGTCATAGGCGGCACGGACCCCGAGGCCGTTCAGGAAGGCCAGGTCCAGGCCCAGGCTGAAGGCGAACTCCGTCTGGTCATTGCTCACGCCGGCGACCTTGGCCTGGGAGTAGTCGAGCCGGGGCGCGACCCACGGCTTGATGGCCATTCCCGGCGTCGGGATGGTCAGGACCACGCCGACACCTACCGGGACGTGGAGGTTGTCCGAATCGAGGACACCCTTCCAGTACGCCACCCCGGCCTGGACGTTCACCGCCAGCGGAATGAGGGGGCCGCCGAACACCTTCCAGTTGGCCGTGCCTCCGACCGTCACCTCGGTCTTGTTGACGGCCTCCACCTTGGTGCCTCCCAGCGATGCCGAGAAGCCGAAGGGTCCGGTGCCGAAGGCGCCGGTGATCGCATAGGAAGTCCCCAGACCGGTGGCATCATTGGGAAACCCGAAGTCGGCCCCGATGGCGAACCCCGAGGCCACCGGTGTGTTGTACACGGGGATGCCAGGCAGTTGGGCGGCGCCGGCCGTCGCCATGAACGGAACCAGAACGGCCCCAATGGCCAGGACGGTACGAAGGCGTTTCATGCTCTCTCCCGGAATGTCATCCAGATGGAAAACAGGACGTTGTCGGAGGTGTCCTGAACACAACAAGATCTCCGGCGGTCCCGGAGGTGAAGCGTGGCATCACGATCCTGGAGCAACGTGTTCAGTGACCACGCGTACCGTGTCATCCACGACCTGGAGGAATCCGCCGCGCACGGCGAACCGTTCCTCTCCGGACGCCGTCCGGATGACCAGCGGCCCCTCCCCCAACAGCGTCATGAACGGCGCATGGCGTGGCAGGATCCCCACTTCGCCGTCGAAGGCTGGCGCCACGACGGAACTGGCCGTGCCGTCGAAGGAGGCGGACTCGGGGGAGATGACCGTGACCCGCATTACTCGCTCGCCATCTTCTCGGCCTTGGCAACGGCCTCATCGATGTCGCCGACCATGTAGAACGCCTGCTCGGGGAGGTCGTCGAACTCCCCGCTCAACACGCGCTCGAAACTGGAGATGGTGTCTTCGAGCTTGACGTACTTCCCGGGGAATCCGGTGAACTGCTCCGCCACGAAGAACGGCTGGGACAGAAACCGCTGAAGGCGCCTGGCCCGGGAGACGACCAGCTTGTCTTCTTCGCTGAGTTCATCCATGCCGAGGATGGCGATGATGTCCTGCAGGGCGCGATAGCGCTGCAGCGTGCCCTGGACGCCGATGGCGACATTATAGTGGCGCTCACCCACGAACTGGGGATCGAGAATCCGGCTCGAGCTGTCGAGCGGGTCCACGGCCGGGTAGATGCCCAACTCGGAGATGGCCCGGGACAACACCACCGTGGCGTCCAGGTGGGCAAAGGCCGTGGCTGGCGCCGGGTCCGTCAAGTCGTCGGCTGGGACGTAGATGGCCTGCACCGAGGTGATGGAGCCCTTGTTGGTGGACGTAATGCGCTCCTGCAAATCCCCCATCTCGGTGGCCAGCGTCGGCTGGTAGCCGACGGCGCTCGGCATCCGTCCCAGCAAGGCGGAGACCTCCGAGCCGGCCTGCGTGAACCGGAAGATGTTGTCGATGAAGAGCAGCACGTCCTGGCCTTCGACGTCACGGAAATATTCCGCCACCGTCAGGCCGGTGAGACCGACCCGGAGGCGCGCGCCCGGGGGCTCGTTCATCTGGCCGTAGATCAGGGCCGCGGAGTCGATGACGCCGCTCTCCTTCATTTCGAGATACAGGTCGTTGCCTTCGCGGGTGCGCTCCCCCACCCCGCAGAACACCGACTTGCCGCCGTGGCCCTTGGCCACGTTGTTGATCAGCTCCATGATGACGACGGTCTTGCCGACGCCGGCGCCCCCGAACAGTCCAATCTTGCCGCCCTTCACGAACGGGGCGATCAGGTCGACGACCTTGATGCCGGTCTCGAAGATCTCCGTCTTGGGCTCGAGGTCGGTGAACTTTGGGGGCTCGCGGTGAATCGGCCACCGCTCGTTGTCGGCGGGAATCTCGGCCCCGCCGTCCACGGGCTCACCCAGGACGTTGAGAATCCGGCCCAGCGCGGCATTGCCGACCGGGGCGGTGATGGGGCCTCCGAGGTCCTCGACGTCGATGCCGCGCACCAGGCCGTCCGTGCTGGTCATGGCGACCGCCCGGACCTGATTCTGACCGATGTGCTGTTGCACCTCAGCCACGAGTGTCACCGGCAGTGGACCGCTGGCGTCCTCGATCTTGAGCGCGTTGTAGATCTCCGGCAGCTTCTCCGGAGCAAATTCGACGTCGATGACGGGTCCGATGACCTGGACGACCTTGCCAATATTCTTCGTTGCCGTTGCCATGTGTATTGGTCCTTGACTCCGTGAGTGTCGGTCCCGGGGATCAACCCTCGAGACCGGCCGCCCCGCCGACGATCTCGGCGATTTCCTGGGTGATTTGTGCCTGACGCTGTTTGTTGTAGGTCCGCTGGAGATTCTGAATGATGTCGCCCGCGTTGTCCGTCGCGCTCTTCATGGCCGTCCGCCGGGCGCCGTGCTCGGAGGCGACGGTCTCGACCAGGCCGCGGAACATCTGATTCCTGATGTAGAGCGGCAGCAACCGCTCGGCGATGTCCGCCGCCGTGGGCCGGAGAATGAAGTCGGGTCGGGGCCCTTCAGCCCGGGTCGGGGGCACCACCGGGAGAATGCGCATGACGGTGGGCGGCGTGGACAACGCACTGTTGAACTTGGCGAAGACCAGGTCCACGCCGCCGAGTTCCCCCGCCTCGAACGCCGCCATGAGGCCATTCATGACCTCCGCGGCGTGGTCGGTCGTGGGCTTGTCCCCGATGTCCAGCCGGTCGCTGGCCAGTGGAATGCCCAGATACTTGAAGTACCCGATGCCCTTCTTGCCGATGGCATGGACGTCGACCGTGTAACCCGCCTGCTTGAGCTCTTCGATCCGGGCGAGGGTCGCCTTGGCGAGATTGGTATTGAAACCACCAGCCAGGCCACGGTTGGACGTCAACATGATGACGGCGGCCCGGTCCGGTCCGCCCTTGGCGGGAGGAGCCGGTTGCTGCAACAACGGGAAACGCTCTATCAGCTCCGGCGTCACCAGGTCGCCGATCACCGCCGCGAGGGCCTCGGCATACGGACGCGCGGCACGCACCCGATCCTGGGCCCGCTTCAGCTTCGACGCGGCGACCAATTCCATGGTACGCGTGATCTTGCGCGTGTTCTGAACCGAGCGAATGCGCGCCTTGAGCTGGCGACCCTTGGCCATTACGCCGCCACGAACAGCGGTTGAAAGGCCGCGATGGCCTGTTCGAGCTTGGCCGTCAGGTCCTCATCCAGCGCCTGCTTGGTGCGAATGCCGTCGAGCACCTCGCCCTGCGAAGCACGCAGGTAGTCGAGGAAGTCGGCCTCCCACTTCCGGACCGCTCCCAACTCGATCTCATCGAGATGGCCGTTGGTTACGGCATAGATGACGGCGACCTGTTCTTCCACCGGCACCGGAGCGTACTGCGGTTGCTTGAGGATCTCCACGGTCCTGGCGCCTCGCGCCAGCTGCCGCTGGGTGGCGGCATCGAGGTCGGAGCCGAACTGCGCGAAGGCCTCCAGCTCGCGGTACTGCGCCAGGCTGAGCCGAAGCGGCCCCGCGACCTTCTTCATGGCCTTGATCTGAGCGTTGCCGCCAACCCGGCTCACGCTGATACCCGGGTCGACTGCGGGGCGAACGTTGGCGAAGAAAAGGTCGGTGATCAGGAAGATCTGGCCGTCGGTGATGGAAATGACGTTGGTCGGGATGTACGCCGAGACGTCTCCAGCCTGCGTTTCGATGATCGGCAACGCCGTCAGCGACCCGCCGGGCTTCTTGATGCGGTCGTCCATCTTGACGACGTCCGGGTCGTCCGAAATCTTGGCGGCCCGCTCCAGCAGCCGGCTGTGGAGATAGAACACGTCGCCGGGGAAGGCCTCACGGCCCGGCGGCCGGCGCAACACCAGAGACATCTGGCGGTAGGCGGCGGCCTGCTTGGACAAGTCGTCGTAGACACACAGCGTGTCACGTCCTTCGACGTACATGAAGTACTCGGCGATGGCGGCTCCGGCGTACGGCGCGATGTACTGCAAGGGCGCCGGGTCCGAGGCCGACGCGGCCACGACGACCGTGTATTCCATGGCCCCGGCCTCGCGGAGCTTCTCGACCACCGTCGCCACCGTGGACAGCTTCTGCCCAATGGCGACGTAGACGCACACGACGTCCTTGCCCTTCTGATTGATGATGGTGTCGATGGCGATGGCCGTCTTGCCGGTCCCGCGGTCGCCGATGATGAGCTCGCGCTGACCGCGCCCGATGGGAATCATCGAGTCGATGGCCTTGATACCCGTCTGGAGCGGTTGGTTCACCGGCTGCCGGACGATGATCCCCGGGGCGATCATCTCCACCGGGCGGAAGCCCGCGTTGTCGATGGGACCCTTGCCGTCGATCGGCTGACCCAGCGGGTTCACGACCCGGCCCAGGGTGCCCGGTCCGACCGGGACTTCCAGCAACCGCCCGGTGCACCGGACCTCGTCGCCCTCACGCAACTTGAGGTAGTCGCCCATGATGGCGGCGCCGACGTTGTCCTCTTCCAGGTTCAACACCAACCCGGTCACGGTTTCGCCGGTCTCGGAGGAGGTGAATTCGAGCATCTCGCTCGCCACCGCCGAGGTCAGTCCATAGATCCGGGCGATGCCGTCCTTCACCTCGAGGACGGTGCCCACTTCCTTGGTATCGATGGTTGCCAGGTCCGCCGAGGCGATTTCCTTGAGCAGAACCTCTTTGAGCTCGCCCGGACGAAGCACGGAATCAGTGGCCATGTTGCTCGTTGGCTGGGGTGAAAAGAGCCGTTTGGGGTATAGCTTGTGAAATTTATCACAAAAACACCCCATAGCAAGACAGCCGCATGGGACAGCCTGAGCAGGCGTGTTACCTTCTTGCCAGTGAAAGACTTCACCCCCTTCGCCCGCTATCTGACCCGCCGCACCCGGTCCCTCGGGGACCTGGTGCTGCACCGCCTGGTTGCCTGGGGCGTGGACGAGACCGTCCTGCTCCTGGCCTTGGCCACACTGGTGGGCTCCGTGGTGGGCGGCGCCATCCTGCTGTTCTACCGTGGCATCGACCTGGCCGCCTTGGTGGTGCCGGGCATCACGGCCCGGCTTGGCGTCCCGATCGAACTGGCCGCCATCGCCACCCTGGTGCTGGGGCTCGTCATGGTCCGGATCATCGTCCATTTCGGCACCAGGGACTCGCCCGGCGAGAACATCCCCGACGTGATGCACGCCGTGGCCAGACGCGGGGGCGTTCTTCACTCGATGCCCGTCACGCTCAAGACGCTCGCCGCGGCCGTGACCCTTGGCAGCGGCGGATCGGTCGGGGCCGAGGGACCGGTGGCGGTACTGGGCTCGGCTCTCGGCAGCCGCATTGGGCGCTATTTCCGGTTTCGCCCCAACCGTCTCAAGCTACTGGTCGGATGTGGCGCCGCGGCTGGTATTTCCGGAGCCTTTGGAGCGCCCATTGCCGGGGTGTTCTTCGCCCTGGAAGAGATCATCGGCGGGTTCCGAACCATGGCACTGGCGCCCGTGGTGGTCGCGAGCGTGGCCGCGGCCGCGGTGACCCGCATCGGTCTTGGCGACGATCTCGTCATCACCATCCCCCAGGAATACACCATCGGTCCCACCAGTGACTTGTTCCTTTATGCCTTACTGGGGTTGGCTGGCGGCTTCGTGGCGGTGGCGTACAACCGTGGGGTCTGGAAGATCCACGACCTGCTGGAAGACGTGCCGGGCTGGCTCAAACTGTTGTTCGCCGCGGTCGTGATCGGCGCGGTGTCGAGCCAGTTCGAGGACGGCCTTTGGGGCCGTGGCCATCAGGGGATGAATCTGGGCCTGGTTCTGGGCCAGTCCGCCTGGGTGCTGATTGCGTTGGCGCTCTCGAAGATCGCCTTGACCGGGCTCACGCTGGCTGGTGGCGGCGTGGGAGGGGTCTTCACGCCCGCCCTCGTCATCGGGGGCACCTTCGGCTCCGCGGTGGGCATCGGCCTGGACGCCCTGTTCCCGCAACTCGGCATCGAGCCGGTGGCCTTCGGCCTCGTGGGGATGGCGGCCCTGGTCGGCGGGGCGACCCACGCCCCCCTCACGGCCATCTTCATGGTCCTGGAAATGACCAATGACTACGGCTTGATCCTCCCGCTCATGCTGGGGGGCACCCTCTCCTACGTCGTGGCTCGCAGACTTCATCCCGAGTCGATCTACACCGAATGGCTGGTCCGTCGGGGAGAGCACATTACGCACGGGACCGATGAAGCGGTGATGCGATCTCTGACGGTGGAGGATGCCTACCGGAACGACCCGACCATCGTGCTGGCCGACGCCACACTCGCCAGCACCATGCCCATCATCCGGACCAGCAAGGATCTGGAATACCCGGTCGTGGACTCGGACAATGTCGTGGTCGGCATCTTCACCTGGCAGGCCTTGAAGAACGCCCTGGCGGACCGTGAACTGCCGGGAGACACGCTCATCCGCGACATCGCCCAACCCTTCAGCGAGGGCGTCACCCTGAGTGACGATCTCATGACGGCCCTCAGACAACTCGGCGCCAGGGATGCCCAGATGCTCCCCGTGGTCGACCGGGTGCCGCCCTACCACCTGCGCGGCATCATCGGGCGCAAGGAGATCTTCGCCGCATACGACCGCGCGGTGACCTGACCGGGCATCGGCCCGGGGTGCGTCACAAGCGGCTTCGGGTCTTGCCTCGGGCAAAGCGGGTCAGGAGCTCGGCCGGAGACAGGTCGGGCAACTGGCGGCTGCCGACCCCCGCGACCCGCTGGGCGGTGCGACTCAGGTGGCTGGCGGACGAGAACTGCAGAAGGCCGGCGACGTCGGCCTGGGTGTAGCCAGGGTTCGGAAGCAGCTGTGCGGCGCACACGACTCTGGCCAGATCCAGCACGCGCTTCAGGTTGGGGGCACCGCCGGCCGCGAACTGCCGGGACAGATGCTCCCGCGTCATCCCCAGCCGCCGTGCCAGCCCTTCGGTCCGGAGCGGCCGGTCCGCCTCGGCGAGGACGGTGTGCCACACCTCGAGTTGCAGCGGCTCGGTCAAGTTGAGCATGCGGGGCGCATGGGCCAGCGCAGCCCGGCGCCGAGCCGAAAGCGAGACGCGCAGGGCCATGTCCCCGACGACCGGGTCGTCGACCCCGAGCACCGCGGCGGCGGCGATCCCGGCCCGCTGGCACCGCAACAGCAAGTCGCCGTCATCGACCCGGTAGGCCCCGTACATCATGACATGGATTCCGGGGTATGCCCCTTCGATCAATGCCCGTGCCCCCTCCCAGAGGTGATGCCTGGGTGACAGGACGACCACTTCGATGACACGGGTAGCGAACTGACGTTGCAGTCCGGCGATACTCCGGCAACTGACGACCCGGGGGCCACTTCGAGGGAGGCTGCGGCGCAGGTAGGTAGCCGCCTCCCGCGACTCGACCATCGCCGCGACGACGGACATGCTCAGGCAGGCGGGGTCGACGGACGGTCCGCCAGCGCCACCACCTCGTCCACCGGCTGGGGCGGTTCCTGTTCAGGCGCCACGGGAGCATCGTCCTGACCGTTCTGCTGGTGGTCCTCGGGATGGGGGCTGCGTCGCTTGGGTCTCCCCTCACCCGCGGCCACCAGTGTCCGGGTCATCTCGCCGGCGCGCTTGAGCACCCCACGGGCGTTGTCGTAGCTCAACTGCTTGAGCGCCCGGTCGAGCGGCAGCCACCGGTAGTCCGAGATGCCCTCGCTCAACTGCGGCACGGGATCGCCGTCCGGGCTCTCGAACAGGAAGAAGTGACAGAACTTGTGGATGCGGCGTCCGCGGAACCGGAAGAACCAGTCGATGAGCTTGATGGGACCGTGCAGGTTCAGGTGCTCCAACCCGGTCTCCTCGCGGGTCTCGCGGTCGGCCGCCTGGGCCGGGGTCTCGCCATCCTCGAGGTGACCCTTGGGGAAGCCCCAATGCCGATAGGAGTCCCGGATCAACAGGAAATGGGTGGGCTTTCCTTCGATACGGCGGAAAACGATCCCGCCGGCGCTGACCTCGCGCTCTGCTCGCTGGCGGGGCACTAGAAGACCGAGAACTTGAAATAGCGGCGCGGGTTGGCCTGGATATCCGCGATCAACTGCCGCATGTCGCGCACGGCACCGATGGTCTCCACGTACAGCGCGGAGTCCTGCACCGCCATGCCGACGGACCCGGTCCCCGACGCCAGGCGCGACATCACGGAATCGGCGCCCACGAGGGCCCGGGTCAGGCTGGTCTCGTTGTCTCGGACCGTGCCGAGCAGGGCGCGGAGATCGGCCGAGGCGTACTGCAGGTCTTCGCTCATCCCGGTGGCCGCGGACATCAACTGCTCGAGTTCCTGGTCCGACGTCGCGGAGTCGATCCGACCCATGAGCCGTTGGAGGTACTGGCCTGCCACGGCCGCAGCCTCGGCCGACGCCACCACGTCGCCGGTCGCGGCGTTGATGGACTCCATCTGGGCCACCGTGAAAGCGCGGAGCTGCGCGGCGATCTGCACGAAGTCGTCGACGATGCTCCGGATGTTCACTGCGGTTCCGGAATCGATGGCTGCCCCGAGTCGTTCGGTCAGCAGCGAGATGTCCCCGGCAATCCGACCGGCCTGGGCCGTCAGGTGGCCGATGTCCGGAAGCGCCGCCCCCGGCCACATCTCCCCTTCAGGGTCCTCGGCGGACTGGAGGGCGATGAACACGGAGGGGTCGTCGGGCGGGAAGTGCTCAAGCGAGATGATCTCCGCACCCCATTCACCGAACAGGCTGGTCGGCGCGGCGATCACCGCAGGTCGAACCGGCAAGGGAGCGTTCCCGTCCATGCGGATCCCGACCAGGACCCAGCCCTCTTCGCCCAGGCGGATCGACTCCACGTGGCCCACCCGTACGCCGCGGACCGTGACCTGGATGCCGACCCCCATTCCGCCGACCGTGGCGAAGCGTGCCGTGTAGACGGCGCGCCGGTTCCAGTCGCCCAGGGGCCGTTGGCTCAGCCACAGCGCCCCCGCCACCACGATGACCACGGCCACCACGACCACGATGCCGACGGCGAGGGCTGGACGCTCTCTCATGCGCCTGGGGCCTGACGCGGAACCTGGTGCATCGCAGTTGGCATATTGGTGATGTCCTCTCCACTGGCACGACCTTCGACGAAGGCACGGACCGTGGCGTCCTCGGTGAATCGGATCTCGTCCGTGGTCCCGACCTGCTGGATCCGTCCCTGGTACAGCATGGCGATGCGGTCCGCCACCGTGAAGGCGGTCCGCATGTCGTGCGTGACCACGACGCTGGTGGTGCCGGTGGCTTCCCGGATGTCGTTGATCAGGTCGCTCATGATGGCGGCGTTCATCGGATCGAGCCCGGTCGTCGGTTCATCATATAGAAGATATTCGGGATGCGGCGCAATGGCGCGGGCAATCCCGACGCGCTTCTTCTGTCCGCCAGACAGCTCCGCGGGCATCCGGTCCGGAGAGACGTCGAACAGCTTCACCGCCTCGAGGCTCCATTCGATCCGGTCCTCGATGGTCTCGCGGTCGAAGCCTCGCCGGGCCAGCCCCATGGCGATGTTTTCCTCCACGGTCAGCGAGTCGAACAGCGCGGCGGACTGGAACACGAAGCCGATGCGGCGGCGCAGGGCAATCAGCTCCTCGCGGTCCAATTGGGCCACGTCCTCCCCATCGACCAGGACCCGCCCGTAATCTGCGTCCAGCAACCCGACGACGTGCTTGAGCGCCACGCTCTTCCCGGAGCCGGAGGCCCCGATGATGACCGTCGTCTCACCGCTGGGGATCTCCAGGGAGAAGCCGGTTAGAACCACATGGTCCTCGAAGGCCTTGTGGACCTGCTCGAAGGCGATCATTGCAGCAGCACCATGGCCCAGAAGGCGTCCAGGACCAGAATCCACATGGCCCCGAGCACCACCGCCTTCATGGTGACCGAGCCCACGCCCTCGGCGCCGCCCTCGGCCTTGAGGCCCATGACACAGCCGGACAGCGTGATGGCCGTCCCGAAACTGGCGGACTTCACCAGGCCGAACCAGACGTCCCGGAATTCGTAGAACATCCGAAGGCCCTTGAAGAACTCGGGGCCGGTGAGGTCCAGCAGGTTCACCGCGGCAATCCAGCCCGACACCACGCCGGCCGCGACGGCAAAGGCCGTGACAACCGGGAACATGAGCGTCCCGGCCAGCACCCGGGGAACCACCAGGAACGCGTTGGGGTCGTAGGCCAGGGTTTCCAGCGCGTCCACCTGCTCGGTGACCTTCATGGTGCCGATCTCGGCGGCGATGTTGGCGCCGACCCGTCCGGCCAGGGCCATCCCGGTGAGGACCGGCCCCAATTCCATCATGATGGTCTTGCCCACCAGGGCCCCCACGAAATACTCCGGCACCGCGCCGGTAAACAGTGTGGCGGACAGCAGCGCCAGGACGATCCCGGTGAACAGGGCGATGAACAGGGCGATGGGAATGGAGTCCACGCCGAGCCGGCGCATCTGGCCCAGGACCAGGGGCCGCCAGGTGGCCACATCGGCCATGGCGCGTACGGAGCGGCGGGCCGCCAGGCCGACCCGTTCGAGCCACTCGATGAACGCAGGTGATTCCCTGATCACGACTTGGTGCACAGGCTCAAGGTAGGTCGCCGCGCTGGGAGTGTCAAAATGAGGGCCTAACCGATTGTGTCCCTTGGCCTTGACACGACAGGTGTCCACCACTAGCATGCGTGGCTGGCGCGGGGGCGTAGCTCAGTTGGGAGAGCGCGTGAATGGCATTCACGAGGTCAGGGGTTCGATTCCCCTCGCCTCCATCGCACAAGTGGGAAGTGGCCCGTGGGAGCGTGTTGCGTGGCCGGCGGTCGCTGACTAGAATGACACGGTGCTGCGGGAATAGCTCAGTTGGTAGAGCACAACCTTGCCAAGGT
>JBDHIK010000099.1:0-10289 GCA_039587475.1 Gemmatimonadota bacterium
TGCCGGAGGGCCACTCGGTGGGCCCCGGTGTCGTTCGTCAACTCCCGCTCGAGGTCTTGCACGATCTCCTGAGGAATGAGAAGCGTACGCACCGTGCCGCTCGGTTCGAAGGCCACCGTACCGAAAGGAACCAGGCCGCCAGATGCTTGCGCCTCGCTGGACGCGCAATAGAACGTCGCTCCTTCGGCGATCCCCTCGATGTCATCCACGGTCAGCGCACAGTTCTCCGCGGGCACGTCGCCGCCTTCGCGCAGCCGAACCGCCAAACGGGCCCCCGTGACATGATCTGGGGCGTCACGCAGAATATCCAGACGCTTGATGGATCCCACCTCGGTTCCGTCGAACCGGAACGGGACGAACACGATGGGTATGGAAATCGTCGAGGCGGAGTGGGCCACGTTGTCTACCCACTCGGTGCCCCTACGTCCCATGGTCACGAGGACCATGCCGACCAGGAAGATCGCCATGGCGCCAGCGCCGATTTTCAGCCAGTAACTCGATGTCACGAGAACCCCCAGGAGACAGTCGGGACCGTTGCATCACGTAACGTATGCCAGGGGTGTTTTGTTTCAACCTGAGCCATCATGAGGAGCCCAGCAGCGCAACTTCTTTTTTGATAAGCCTTTACCCTTATGGCCGAACGACTACCAGGGCGGGATCCTGGCTGCCTTCCAGGAACGCATCCAGCTCGGCACGCGCCTCATCGTGAAGGAGAGCGCGTTCCCGGAGGCCGTCGGTCAGTGCCGGAAGGGCGGTGTCTGCACTGGTGAGCCGGGCGTGTCCGGCGCGTAGGTCGCCCATGGCGGACACGGTTTCCAGCAGCTGTTGCACCAGGGTGTCCCGGGCATGCTCGATGGCGCGGCTGCCCTGGTCCATGCCGTGGAGTTGTGGCGCCGCGGCTTGGGGCATCCGTGGATTGGTCAGATAGGCATCGAGCGATGCCACCTCCGTAGCAGCCACGCACGATGCCTGGAGGATCCCCGACAGCTTCTCGATGGCCTCCTTGTCCCCAAGACGACGCCATTGCTGATAGACGTCTCTCGCCGAGTAGACGATCTGTGCCAGGAGGTCGCGAGCTGGTCCGGCCGGGAGCTCCCCCAAGGCGCTGACGACCTCCGGGAAGGCGTTGGGCGGCAACACGTCGCGCCGCGCCGATACCTTGAACAATGGGCGCTGCAGACCGAGCTGTCCCAGCAGCAGGAGGGCGACCGCCAGCGGGAGGCTGACCGTGGTAAGCGGCAAGCCGGCCCATGCTCCGGTCACGGCCACGCCACAGACCACGAGGTAGAAACTGACGGGCATCGGCGCCCACGCCAGTATGCCTCGCACCATCCGGAGGGGCACACCCTGGCGATCCATCCTGCTCCTGACCCTTCTCGCCGCGTCGCGCGGGAGTCTGGCAATGGCGCGTGACCCGTGTAGGACCCAGGGGATGGCCTCGCGCGGGACGGATTTTCGGAGCAGACGGGCGACCCGGTCACGCTCGTCGTGACTGCTCTTTTGTTCGAGAAACAAGAGATGATCGGCTGGTCCGGATTCGGCGCCAACGCACGCGTGGCAAATACCCATCGAAAGCGGATCGACTCCGTCGCACAGATAGCATGTGCCTGGAATGTCGTCGTCCCGGCTGGAGCGTGGCCAGGCCTCCTCACTCAGGGCCTGGGCGAAATCCTCCGGTGTGGCAGGGCGTCTCATCGGGTCCGCCGACGTCGCCTGGCACACGAGGGCGTCGAGCCAGGCGGGGACATCGGCCCGCAGGGCGCCGGGGCTGAATCCCTCGGTCCTGGGTTCCGGCGGGAGGTGGCGTGACGGGTGGGGTGGCAGGTCGCCGACGAGGGCGAAATACAGCGTGAGCCCCAGGGCATAGAGATCCGACCGGCCATCAGGGCGACCACCGTCAAGCACTTCGGGAGGGAGGAACGCCAGGGTCCCGACCACACCGCCCGTCTGTGTCATGGATGCCTGGCCATCCAGCTTGGCTGAGCCGAAATCGGCGAGTTTGGCCGCGCCCTCGTGATCGATCAGGATGTTCTGAGGCTTCACGTCACGGTGCAGGACTCCTTCGCTGTGGGCGGCCGTCAGCGCGCTGGCGACTTCGCGGCCCAGCCGCGCCACCTGCTCCGGGGTCAACGGCCCCGAGGCTTCGACGCGGCGCGCCAGGTCCATGCCGGGGACGTACTCCATCACCACACAGGTCGCGTCGTCCGCTTCCAGGAGATCGTGCACGGTAACGATGTGTTGGTGACTCAATCCGCGGGCCGCCTGCACCTCGCGCCGCATCCGCTCCCGGGCGGTGTGGGCCAGCGCCGGCGGTGGGCACAGCAGCTTGATGGCCACGTCAGACCCGAGGAGCGTATCCTGAGCGAGATAGACGACGGAGTAACCGCCACGACCGATCTCCTCACCGATGACGAAGCGACCACCCAACCTCGTCCCGTGGCTCAGTGAAGTGGCCATCATTCACCGGCAAGACGTCGCAGTACGACGTCTGCGTTGCGGCGCCACCCGTCGTCCTGACGGTATTCCATCATGAAGCGCTCGAGATGGCTTTCGGCACGGGCGTGTTGCCCCAACTCGTAGGCGGAGATGCCCGCGTGGTATCTGGCCATGAAGTTCTGTGGCCAGAACTCCAGCACGAGTTCCATCATCGGACCCGCCGATTCGTCGTCGCCCGCGTCCGCCACCGGATGGCCGACGTGAAATACGATGCCGGCTGCACGGCCGCGGTCACCTGCCGGGAGCTCGGCGATGATGCCCCGGGCCGCTGAGATCTTCCCTGCCAGAGCATAGCAGGCGGCTGCCCAGCCTGGACCGTCCGGCACGTCGGGCGGTGGCATGGCCCGGATCTGGGTCTCGACTTCGAGCGAATTGCAGTAGGGCTTGATGGTCTGGAACCAACCGGCGCCGGTACTCGGTGAGGGTGCCGGGGCCGAATGTGTCCCAGTGGACACGACGGGGGGCGTGGCTTCCGGGGCACCGCGCCACGCCACCATACTCAGAAACGTGATGATCAGGCTGATTCCAGCCAGGTAGAGCAATCGCACCGGTGCCTCCTTCGGGTCTCAGGGGGGATGCGCCAGGGCCAGGATTGTGACATCCTGCCCACCCCGCTTGGATGAAGGGGCAACGATCGTGCCTGGGTGGTGTACCTCCAGGCCTTGTTAGCCGAGGAGCAACTGGAACCCGATCATGGCCGTGAACGCCAGGCTCACCAGGAGGCCGACGGCTGGTCGCGAGGTGTCCTCGTAGGCTTCCGGGAGCAATTCCCTGAACACCATGTACGTCATGGCGCCTGCGGCGAAGCCAAGGCCGTAGGGCAGGACCGGGGTGAAGGCGTCAACGAACAGGAACGCCGGAACGGCCATGAGTGGTTGGGGCAAGGAAGAGAACACGCTCCACCACGCGCAGGACGCGATGGAAGCGCCACGGGGTCTCATCGTTGCGGAAATGGCCAGGCCTTCGGGGATGTTGTGAATGGCGATGGCGATGGTGATCAGCGCGGCCAGGGTCTCACCGCCACCGAATGACACTCCGACCGCAACGCCCTCCGAGAACGAGTGCACGGTCATGACGATGACCATCAGGAGAGCCTTGTGCGCGTTCAAGCCCTTGAGGGTACCGAAAGACGCCGTCTCTTCAGGAAGGACCATCTGCGTCAGCAGGATGAACCCCACCCCCAGGTTGGCGCCGACGACCGTTTGCCAGGCTCCGAACACCAGTCCTTCGACGACGAGCGTGAAGCTGGCCCCCAGCATCAACCCGGCGGCGATGGCATTGGACCAGGCCACGACTTTGGGGGACACGGTCCGGACGAAGAGAAAGGGAAGCGCGCCGAGCCCGGTCGCCAGCGCGGTGACCAGGCCGGCCAGAAAGACCAGGGCGAGAGGGGAGAGATCAGCCACCGGTCAGAAGGACCCCGAGCAGGACGACGATGCTCATGGCGGCGGACGCAGTAATGGCGATGCCGGTATGCCCCCGTTGCCGATACGACTCGGGGGCCAGTTCTACGAACACTAGGTACAGCATCGTTCCGGCAGCAAAGCCAAGCCCCCAGGAGCGGCCGTTCCCCGCGATGAAGGCTGCGGCGCCGACCGCGGCTGGGACGTGGGTCAGCATGGCCGCCGCGGACAGAGCCGCGGCGCTGGAGGGTCCAGCGCCGCGAGCCATGAATGCCGCGCTCAGGGCGGCCCCCTCGGCCATGTTGTGGAGTCCGATGGTGCCCACCAGGAGCAGCCCCAGGACCGGGTCGATGACGAAGCCAACTCCGATAGCCACTCCTTCGGCTGCCGAGTGGATGCCTTCCCGGATGAGCAGGTCCCGGACCGGGGCGCCTTTCACCATGACGGGGTCGCTCAGGTCCACGGCCTCCATGTGGGTTGCCCAGTGGCTGGCCCATACCAGAGCGATGCCAAGTGTCGCCCCGACGACTCCCGCGGTGGGGCCCAGTTCAATCCCCTGTCGCAGGAGCAGGTACCCCACACCCAGCATGATGCCCGCTGCCAGGGCGTTGGCCCATCCCAGTCGCGGAGAAACGGCCCCGCGTATCAGGACCGGTATGATGCCGAACGCCCCCGCCAGGGCGGCCGCAGTGGACACGAGGGTGACCAGAAGGAGATCGGGCACGACGGCTGTGCTAGTGGCGGCGGATCAGGAGACGGTAGTGCTTCAGGTGGCGCAGGGCATCGAGCTCACGGCCCTCGTGTTCGTACAGGACTGCCAGACGGTAGTGCGCCTCGCTGAGTGTTGCGTCGTGCGTGAGGGCCTCGTGGTAGGCGAGGATGGCGGCGTCGGTACGGTCCAGCCGTTCCATGACACAGCCGGTATTGAAGTGAGCGATCGGGTTGTGGGGCTCGGACAGAAGCGCTGTCGTGTAGTGGTCCAGTGCGCTGTCGAAGCGCCCTTCGGCTTGGTCGAGCCGGCCCAGGTTCACGTGGGTTCCGGCGTGCCCCGAGTCGAGTTCCAGGGCCTTCTGGTATGCCTCGCGTGCCTCGGCCGGTGCGGTGTGCTCCAGTTCACACCCCAACTGAAAGAAGCCCTCCGCGGTGGTACCCTCAGGCCCGGCTTCCGACCACGAGCGCAGCGCCACCGGTGTGCCGGGGTTCTGGGCAAGAGAGGCGAACCCAAAACAGAGCTGCCCGGATTCAGGGTTCCAGGTACGGCCGCCATCGTCCACCAGAATCGTGGCGCTTTCGGCTTCGATGGTGACTTCGGTCAGGGAGCGGTCGTCCGGCAGCTGACGGGACAGGGAGTGGAGGACACGTCGGACGCGCTCGGCCGGAACATCGGCCTCCTCGAGCCGCTTGGCGGTCTTGAGGAGAACCAGATCCTGAAACGTGAAGAAATAAGCTCGACGGGGTCCGCGCGAAGGATGGAGCAGCCCGGTCCGAGCGTAGGCCCGGACCTGCGGAGGCGACATCCCGACCAGTTCTGCCACCTCACTGGTCCGGTAGCCGGTCATCGGCGGGAGTCACTCGTTACGAGGCGGCGCGCTTCTTCCCGGATTGGGCCTCCTTCTTGGCGGAGCCGTCCTTCCCTGACGCGGCCTTGGGCTCGGCCTTCTTTCCCTCGGCCAGGCTGGCCTTGAGGGCGTCCATGAGGTCGATGATCTTCGCCTGCGGTTCCTCGGTGGGCTCAGCCGTGATGTCCTCGCCGTCGATCTTCTTCTGGATCGTCTCCATCACCCGCTCGGCCACGGCATCGTGGTACGCCTCGGGGCTGAAGTATTCCGTAGCAGACTGCTCGATGAGCTGCTTAGCCAAGTCGAGTTCGTTGTCCTTGAGGTCGACGTGCTCCACCGGGACTTCGGATGGCTGACGCAGCTGGGTCGCGTAGTGCAACTGCTCCATGACCAGGACGTTGTCCATCGGGCGCACCAAGACCAGATATTGTTTGCCGCGTGAGGCATACTGGCCGATCGCCGCCCGCCCGGTCTCTGTCAGGGCTTCGCGCAGCAGGTGGTAGGCCCGGGCCCCGCCCTTGTCGGGGCCGAGGAAGTAGACTTTGTCGAGGAACATCCGGTCGACTTTGCCGAGAGGGATGAACTCGTTGATGTCGATGGAGTTGGTGGCCTTTTCGTCCAGCGTCTTCAATTCTTCCGGGGTGAAGGTCACGTACTGACCCTTGCTGAACTCGTACCCCTTGACCATTTCGGCCCGATCGACTTTCTCGCCGCTCTGGGCATCGACATATTGCTGCTTGACGCGGGCGCCGGTGTCCTTGTTCAGCCAGTTGAAGGCGATGGACACGGAACTATCGGCCGACGAGTACAGCTTGATCGGCACCGACACCAGGCCGAACGAAATCGTGGCAGACCCCATTACCCGTGCACTCATAGTGCGCAACTATACGAAATCGCCCCTATGGCCGCAACAGAAGACAATTCCGCAGACCGCCTTCAGGCCTATCGGGCCAAACGCGCGGCCGAACGGACCCCCGAACCGGTCGGGACGGTGTCGCGGGCGCCGGGACACCTGTTCGTGTTCCACCAGCACGCCGCAAGGCGGTTGCATTGGGACCTGCGGCTCGAGATGCACGGTGTCCTCATGTCGTGGGCGGTCCCCAAGGGCCCGTCCAACAATCCCGAAGACAAGCGCCTGGCGGTCCACGTAGAAGACCATCCCGTCGAGTACGGCGACTTCGAGGGCACCATTCCCGAAGGCAACTACGGGGCGGGTGCCGTCATCGTCTGGGACCGTGGCGTCTGGGTTCCCATCGGAGATCCTGACGAGGGGATGGCCAAGGGCAAGCTCCTGTTCGAACTGAAGGGCTACAAGTGCAAGGGCACCTGGACTCTGGTGAAGCTCAAGAAGGAAGAGAAAGAGTGGCTCCTCATCAAGGAACGGGATGCCTACGCCGTGTGGGACGACCACGAGTTTCCCGCCGGTTCGGTCTGGTCGGGTCTCACGGTGGAGCAGCTTGCCTCGGGGGCGGATCCGGCCGCCGAGCTCGTCCCGGCGCTCGAGGAAGCCGGCGCCGTCTCTGGGCCCGTCGCTCCCAGGGATGTCGGCATCATGCTGGCCGAAACGGCCCCTCGGCCATTCAGCGATCCCGACTGGGTCTTCGAGCTCAAACTCGACGGCTACCGCATCATCGCCGGTCGCCGGGATGGCATCGTGCAGCTCCTCACGCGGAACGGACACGACGTGACAGGGAGCTTTCCGGAGATCGCCAAGGCGGTCGGGGCGCTGCCATACGAGGGTCTGGTGCTGGACGGCGAGTTGATCGGCCTGGACGATCGTGGACGGCCCTCGTTCCAGCGCCTGCAGCAACGCGCCAAGCTGACCCGTCCACTGGAAATCAAACGGGCCTCCCTCGAGGCGCCCACGACGTTCTTTGCGTTCGATCTTCTGGGGTTCGGGGAGTTCGACCTGCGCCCGCTTCCGTTGGTCGAGCGCAAGACGTTTCTGCGCCGGATCCTTCCCACGGTCGGTGCCGTCCCGTATGTGGAACACTTCGAGGAGGAAGGCGAGGCCCTGTTCGAGCGGGTGCGCGACCTCCGGCTCGAGGGGATCGTGGCCAAGAAAGCCGCGTCCCCCTATCGGGCCGGCCGTTCCGCCGACTGGCTCAAGGTCCGGGCCGACCTGATCGACGACTTCGTGGTCGTCGGGTTCAGCGAACCCAAGGGGTCACGGGGTGGGTTCGGCGCGCTGCACCTGGCGGACTACGTCGATGGGGAGTTGACCTACGCCGGGAGGGTCGGGTCGGGCTTTTCCGGTGAGATGCTCGAGGAGGTCCGGAGCACGCTCGACGACCTGACCCGCGACACGCCAGCGTGTGCGGGGCCCGTCCCCAAGGGGGAGGAGCACCATTGGGTCGAACCCAAACTGATGTGCGAAGTGCGTTACAAGGAATGGACCGACGAGCGGGTCCTGCGTCAGCCGGTGTTTCTCACTTTTCGGGACGACAAGCCGCTCGAGGAGTGCATCCGCCACATCAGCCGCCCCGCCCTGGACGAACCGGCAACTCTGGAGACGACGGCGCCGGTCGAGCGGGTGGTGCGCTACTCCAATCTCGACAAGGTGTTCTGGCCCGAGGAAGGCTATACCAAGGGCGATCTGATCGAGTTCTACCGGGTCGTGGCACCCTGGGCGCTGCCGTTCCTCCGTGATCGCCCGGTGGTCCTGACGCGTTTCCCCGATGGCATCGACGGCAAGTCTTTCTTCCAGAAGGACGCCCCCAAGTTCGTACCCGAATGGGTCAGGCTCGAGCGCATGTGGAGCGAGGAGTCCCAGCGTGAGATCCTCTACTTCGTGGCCGACAACGTCGAGTCGCTGCTCTACATCGCCAACATGGGCACCATCCCGCTCCACTTGTGGGCCAGTCGCATCGAGACCCTGGAGCGGCCAGACTGGGTGATCCTCGACCTCGATCCCAAGGAAGCGCCGTTCCGCGACGTGGTCACACTGGCCCGGGCGGCCCACGATCTCTGCGCCGACGTGGTGATCCCCAGCTACGTCAAGACCAGTGGGTCGTCAGGCCTCCACGTCCTCATGCCGCTCGGCCGGTTGTGCACCTACGAGCAGGCCAAGGCCATTGGCGAGCTGTTTGCCCGTATTCTCGCCGCGGAACATCCGGATATTGCCACGGTGACCCGACGGCCCTCCAGCCGAGAGGGGAAGGTCTACGTGGACTTTCTGCAGAACGGCCGCGGCAAGCTGGTCGTGGCGCCGTACAGTGTCCGGCCCCTGCCTGGCGCGCCGGTGTCGACGCCGTTGGCCTGGGACGAGGTCGATGACAGCCTGGATATTGGACATTTCACCATCGCCACGGTGCCCCGAAGGCTCCAGACGCTGGGGCGGCGGCTCATGGAACCGGTGATTTCCGAGACACCCGATCTCGGAAGCGTGCTCGAGGCGCTTACGGAGCGGCTCTCGGCGTGACGGGCCCGAGGGTCGAGCCCACGTTTCAAACGTGAAACATCCAGGAACTTCCTCGACACCCGGGTGTGTTCACCCTAGTATTGGGGGTCGTCACCGGGGTAACAGCAGGAGGCAGTATGCGCAGGGCAGCGACAATCATGGTGATACCGATGGCCTGGTTGGCCATGGGGTGCGCCGATGGAGCCATCGGTGACGGGGGCGAGGACGGCCGTGATCTGACCACCATGACCGCCGGCGTCAGCGAATCGGTCGTGGCGTCCGACCTGGAGTTGGGGCGGACCCCGGTGGCAGCCGAGGCACCATTCGCAGCAGCCCCGGTCGAGTCGCTCGACGCACCGGGCGAGGCCGAGTCCGACGATGCCGAACGCACCGAGCCGGCACCGGCCCTGGTGTCGTTCACCGATGGTCTCGATCTCGCCAGCGAACCCCAGATCATCGAAACGGCCCTCCCCATTCTGGGTGCAGGGGCCGGCACCATGTTGCGGCCCGGGGCGACGGTGGTGGCTGTCGGGAATCCCGTCGACCTGTTCCGGCCGGTACGATCGGGAGCGAGTCCCTGGCCTGAGGCCCGGCCCGGAGAGTTCCCCGTAGCGGACCGGTACGGCACCACGCTGGCGGTCGGCTCAGGCGGCGGTGGCGGTCACTGTCCCATGCCGGGTCTCATCAGTCGGTAAGCAGCCGAAACCACTGAACGTACAAAGGCCCGGGTTTCCCCGGGCCTTTGCGTTGTGCCCCCTGTACCCCGTCACCTCACGAGCGGGTGATGATCTTCTGACCACACGCCGTGTGCTCGATCGTGACGGTAGTGGTCTCTCCGTTTCGCGTCACCTGGGCCACGATGACCCCGGCGTCGAATCGTGGCGCCACCGTGCAGTCGGTATTGAAGTGCAGTGGCGTGGTGGTCTGGATCGTCACGTTGAACGTGGCGGTCGCGTTGCGCACCCAGGTGCTGTTGCCATCGAAACTCCAGGTTCCGCTGGGCAGCCGTTCGCCCTGCTCGATGGAGCCGGCCACGTCGGCCAGGAACGTGCCATTCCAGTTCTTCTGGTGGTCGGCGGTATGACCGTTCGGGAAGACCATGTTCGTGGTGAAGTTGGTGATGGTGTGGGTCAGTTGACTGCCCGGGTTGCTGGGGCTGCCGACGACCTGCCGGACCCCGTTCCACATGATCGAGCGCGATCGCTCCTGGTGTGACACCGTCTTGGACAGGCCGGTGAAGAGGAATCGCACGCCGAACCCGGGGATGGCGGGATCTTCGATGCCAAGAGATCCATCCATGGCCACGGTGATGTCGCCGACGGCGCACTCGACCGCGGTGAAATCGAGAAGTACGGCGTCCGGCACACGGTCGCCATCGAGGTTGGCCGGCGGGTTCGGGCTGATGACCGGGTCGCAGGGGAGTCGGCCGCG
>JBDHIK010000258.1:0-2234 GCA_039587475.1 Gemmatimonadota bacterium
ACCACCGCGACAAGCGAGAAGACCGGGTTCTTCCGCAGGGTGCGGACAGCGTAGCGAATATCCCACCAGGTGCTTTCCATCAGTAGAGCTCCTTTGCCCGGCGATCGCCCGGCGCCCTCGGGGCGAGACCCCATGCCGAAGGCGCGGCGAATGCGCCAGGTTCCATAGCGACCGCCGATGCCCAGCGCCTGTCGCCAATACCACCGGGCCCGACTGCGACCATCGAGAGGGGAGGCCGCGGAGAACTCCTGACGCAGGTCGCCCAGGATACTCCGGCCGACGTCGTCCCCGGGAAGGGTGAGACGCAGCAGCAGGTCGGCCAGGACCGGTGGCCGGCGGCGTCTGTTGGTCACTGCGGCGACTCTTCGAGGACCTCGTCGAGGCCGGCCCACAGGTTGAGCAGGGCACGACGCGACGTTCGCAAGGCGGTGACCCCGGCCGGTGTGACCGCGAACAGGCGCTTGGGCAGTCCGGACCGGCTGTCGTCCCCGGGTTCGACCGACCAGACCAGCAGCCCCTTGGCCTTCAGGCGGTCGAAGGTCGTGTAGAGGGCCCCGCGTGACACCGACCGTCCGGCGCTCCGTTCCAGCTCGCCGCTGATGTCGGGGCCGTATGCCTGGGGGCCGAGACGGGCAACTGCCAGCAACACCATCTGTTCGAACTCGCCGAGAAACGCCTTGGGGGGCATAGACTTACCTCACAGGGTCCATTAAGTCTACATCGTAGAACGAGTCGACAAAGTAGACACAAACCCCCGGCCGGTCAACCCCGTACCGGTGGGAAGCCGGCAGAACCATGGACGGAGGCCTGGTCGGTTGCCGGCCGAACGCACCGATTGCGACAGGAGGCGACAGGGGCGAAACTCCATTGAACCTCTTCTCGCCACTACGGAGTCCACCCATGGCCAGAGCACTCGGCATCGGCGGCGTCTTTTTCAAGTCTCGCGACCCCAAGGCCCTCATCGCCTGGTATGCGGAGCACCTCGGCTTCGAACCTGAGGAAAACCATGACAGCGTGTCGTTCAAGCCGGCAACGATGCCCCAGGGAAGCGTCACCGTGTGGGGGCCGTTCAAGATCACGACGGACTACTTCGCCCCATCGGACAAGCCCTACATGTTCAACTTCCTCGTGGACGACCTCGAGGGCGCCCTGGAACAGGTGAAAGCCGGCGGCGCCGAGGTCACCGGGGACATCGAGGAGTACGACTACGGGCGGTTTGGGTGGTTCGTCGATCCGGAGGGCAACAAGGTCGAGTTGTGGACGGCGCCGTCCGGGTGAGGCCTGACCCGGTGGCCGGCGCGCCCACGCCAACGGATGAGGTCCACCGGCATACGAATCCCATCCTCACCCCACGCGCCATCGTCCTGCGAAACGCCGTCATCCTCGGGGGGGTGGTCCTGGGGACCTTCACCGCTCTCCGGGTGTGGCTGTGGATCTCCCCCAACGCGGACTTCAATGTCCTCGGCTACAACATCCACCATCTGTTCACCGGCTTGCTGCTCATCACCCTGGGTGGCGTACCCCTGGCGGTTTTTCGCGGCCACACGCCGAGACTCGATGCCGCGCGGGTCGTCTTCGGCATTGGCCTGGGCCTGGCGCTGGACGAGTGGGTCTACCTCATCGCCACCGATGGCAGCAACGCTTCCTACCTGCTGCCGATTTCGTTCTGGGGCGGAGTCGTCGTGATCGGGCTCGCGCTTGGCTACGTCGTTCTCCTGGCCACGTACGCTCACCAGCGACGTCAATGACGATGCGATGCGCGTTGGTCCTGGCGACGCTGCTCCCGGCCATGGCTCCGGACTGGTTGCCGGCGCAGCGCGTCCTCCAGGACTATCAGCCGGCAGAGGGTCTGCTCCGCATCGGACCGGAACCCAACCGCGCCATACCGATGGTGGACCGCGGGTTCACGCTGGTCCTGCCGGAGGGAGCCACACGCGGGGTCATCGTCCAGCTCGACGGCTGGCCCACGGCCTGGGGGGCAGACGATCCCGGTCCCGGCTCGCTTGCGGCTGAAGCGCTCTCCCGGGGTTATGGGATGCTCTTCCTCACGACTGGGAACCCACTCGACTTCCTGTTCGAAGACTCGGTCACGGCTGCCGTGGCAACCCGGATCGAGGGCATTCTGTCCCGCAACGACATCGCCACGGTGCCGGTCTACCTGGCCGGACTGTCCCTGGGCGGCACCCGGGCGCTCCGGCTGGCGGCCTACCTGTCTCGCCACCCGGACCGCTCCT
>JBDHIK010000259.1:0-2230 GCA_039587475.1 Gemmatimonadota bacterium
GTGAAGGCGGCGCTCGGGAAATCGGGCGGCACGTTCGTACTGCAACGCGAACAGAACGGCACGGGACACGCCGTGCTCCAGGCGGCGCGGGCGATCGGCCGAAGCTCCGGGTCCACCCTGCTGATCCTGAACGGCGACGTTCCCACCTTGCGAGGTGAGACGCTTCGCCGGCTGGTGTCTCGTCACCGGCGCTCCGGCGCGGTGCTGAGCCTGCTCAGTGCAGAGCTTGACGACCCCGCCGGCTACGGACGCGTCGTGCGCGACGCGCGCGGCAACGTGCTGCGCGTCGTCGAGGACAGCGACACCGTCGGCGATGAGGCCTCGATTCGAGAAATCAATGCCGGCATGTACTGCGCCGATCCGGCCCGGCTGCTCAGCGCCATACG
Source organism: Gemmatimonadota bacterium (assembly GCA_039587475.1). GTDB lineage: Bacteria > Gemmatimonadota > Gemmatimonadetes > Gemmatimonadales > GWC2-71-9 > N074bin45. Next base: position 387 of record JBDHIK010000259.1, read on the forward strand.
GAAGGTCCGTCCGGACAACGCTCAGGGCGAGTACTACATCACGGACGCCGTCCGCTGGTTCATCGACAAGGGCGAAAAGGTCGCCGCCATCCTGCACAACGACGCCTCCGAGCTTCTGGGTGTCAACACCCGTGCGGAGCTGGCCGAGGCCGGGAAGAGGCTGTTCGAGCGCAAGGCCGGGGAACTGATGAACCGCGGCGTGACCCTCGTGGACCCGTCCCGGACCGCGATCGACCCGCGCGCGCGGATCGGCCGCGACACGGTCATCTACCCCGACGTCCGGATCGAGGGGGCATCGGTCCTGGGCGAGGACTGCATCGTGCGCCCCGGGTGCCGGATCACGGACAGCCGTATCGGCCGCGGCACCGAGGTGCGCGATCACAGCGTGTGCCTGGAGTCGCAGATCGGAAACCACGTGTCCGTGGGGCCGTTCGCGCACCTGAGGCCCGGCGCCGTCCTGGAGGACGAGAGCAAGGCCGGCAACTTCGTCGAGCTCAAGAAGACCCGGCTGGGTCGCGGGAGCAAGGCCAGCCACCTGACGTACCTGGGCGACGCCGACATCGCGGCCGGGTGCAACATCGGGGCGGGCACGATCACCTGTAATTACGACGGGACCAACAAGCACAAGACGACCCTCGGACGCGGCGTTTTCATCGGCAGCAACAGCCAGCTGGTGGCGCCGGTGACCGTCGGCGACCGGGCCTACGTGGCCGCGGGCTCCACGGTGACCAGGGATGTCCCCGAGGACGCGCTGGCCATCGGCCGCAGCCGCCAGCGGAATATCGACGGCTGGGTCATCCAGAAGTCCAGGAAGAAAGCGAAGAAGAAGGCCCGAAAGACGGCCGGCACCAATCCCCGGCCCCCCCGCCGGGCAAAAAAATAGCTGACATCCCCGGTCCTGGACCGACATTTGGCTATCGCCTGCCCGTTGAACCTATATTTCATCCCCGGTTGAGCGAGGCAGGGGCCTGCTCCGGAGGTTGGCATGTGTGGAATCGTCGGCTATATCGGACCCAAGGACCCGGTGGATGTCCTGGTGGAGAGGCTGCGCCGACTGGAATACCGGGGCTACGACTCCGCCGGAGTGGCGGTGGTCGACGACAACGGCCAGCTGCTCCTGCGCCGGGCCGAGGGCAAGCTGAGGGACCTGGAGCGGACCATCGCGGAGAATCCGCTGGACGGGCGCTTCGGCCTGGGCCACACCCGCTGGGCGACCCACGGACGACCGACCGAGGAAAACGCCCACCCGCACCGTGACTGCACCGGCCGCCTGGTGGTGATCCACAACGGCATCATCGAGAACTACCTGGAACTGAAGCACGAGCTGGAGGACAAGGGTCACAAGTTCGTCACCGAGACCGACACCGAGATCGTCGCCCACGCCATCGAGCAGGCGATGAGCGACAACGGCAATCACCTGACCTCTGCATTCCGCTCGGTGCTTCCCCGTCTGCGCGGCATCTACGCCCTGGTGGCGATGTCCGCCGACGCGCCGGACACCCTGGTCGCGGCCCGGGTCGGGCCCCCGCTGGTCGTGGGGATGGGAAAGGGCGAGTACTTCGTGGCCTCGGACATACCGGCGATCCTGATGCACACCAAGGACATGGTGTTCATGGAGGACGGCGAGGTCGTCGAGGTGACCCCGTCCGGCCCGAAGTTCATGAACCTGGCCGGCGAGGCCATCGAGAAGAAGCCCACCCGCATCCCCTGGGATCCGATCATGGCGGAGAAGGGCGGCTACAAGCACTTCATGCTCAAGGAGATCCACGAGCAGCCCCGGGCCGTCCGCGACACGCTGCTGGGCCGGGTCTCGCTGGAGTCGGAACAGATCATCCTGGAGGAGA
>JBDHIK010000100.1:0-10174 GCA_039587475.1 Gemmatimonadota bacterium
GAAGACGATCCACGAATTGGGACTGAACGAAGCCGCCGACTACCTGGAAATGGCCGGGCGGCTGCTCCGCCTCAAGATCCAGATGCTGTTGCCCCGCCACAGCGATGAGGACGGTTGGGAGGACCCCCGCGCCGAACTGGTCCGTCGGCTGCTCGAATACCAGCAGGTCAAGGAGATCGCCCTGTGGATGGGGCACAGTGCGGCCCGCAGGGCCACCCAGTTTGGTCGCGGCTATCTCCCGCCGCCACCGGAAGTGCCGGCGCCGCCGCTGCGGTTCGAGATGCTGGAGTTGCTCCAGGCCGTCGAGCGGGTCATCGAGGCGATTCCCTCGCCGGTGTTGCACCGGGTGGTGCCGCGGCCCCTGGACGTGGAGGGGGCGACCTTGCGGATCGAGGGCCTGTTGAAGGATCGGGCCCGATTCTCCTGGTTGGAGGCGCTGGGCCCGTCCCCCTCACTCACCGAAGTCCTGTCGACCCTGCTGGCGATCCTGGAAATGGCACGCCGTGGCGTGCTCCGGGTCGTCCAACCCACGGCGTTCGCGCCGATCGTCATTGCCCGTGAATCCGCTCACCCAACTCATTGAGGCCGCCCTCTTCGCGGCTGCCCGGCCGGTAACGGTCGAGGAACTAGCCAGCCTGGACCCGGAAGCCACCGTGGCGGACGCCCGGACCGCGCTGGACCAGTTGCGGGAGACCTACGACTTCAATCAGCATTCGGTCGAGGTGGTCGAGATTGCCGGTGGCTTCCAGATCCTGACACGCGCCAGGTTTGCCGACGCCCTCGAGCGTGCCCAGCTGCACGTCCGCACCCCGAAACTGACGCCCGCAGCCCTCGAGACGCTGGCGGTCATTGCCTACCGGCAGCCGGTCGGTCGTGCCGAAATCGAGGAAATCCGGGGGGTGGCCGCCGGCGGCGTGCTGCGAACCCTGCAGGAGCGAGAGCTCATCGAAGTCGTGGGGCGGAGCGAGGGGATGGGCCGCCCGCTGCTCTATGGCACGACCCTGCATTTCCTGGAGATGCTGGGCCTGGGCGATCTGGGCGACCTGCCCAAGGCCGACGAGCTCACGATTGCGCTCCAACCGCACATGCCGCCCGAGGTGGACGACGATGACGCCGAGGCGTCCGTGCCGGCCGAATCATGACCGAAATGCGCGTGCAACGGGCTCTGGCCCAGGCCGGGGTCGCCTCCCGACGCGCAGCTGAGAGGCTGATTCAGGACGGGAAGGTCCGCGTCGACGGCCGTCTGGTGGGGTTGGGCGACAAGGTCGATCCGGCTACCCAGCGCATCACGGTCGGGCGCCGCGTCGTCACCGTGCAGAGCAGGCGCTGGCTGGCGTTCCACAAGCCGCTCGGGGTGGTCACAACGGCCAACGACGAGCGGGGCAGGCCGACGGTGTTCGACTATCTGCGCGAGCCTGCGGGGTTGGCGTACGTCGGCCGGCTCGACGTCATGACCACCGGCCTGCTGCTGCTGACCAACGACGGTGAGGCGTTGCACCGGTTGACCCATCCGCGTTACCGGATTCCCCGGCGCTATTCGGTGCTGGTGCACGGAGCGGACGCCACCGCGCTGCAGAACCAGGTGGGCCGTCGTATCGTTATCGAAGGAAGGCCGGTCGTGCCGACCAGAGTGCGGGTGCGTGCCGGGCGGCAGGGGCGCAGCATCATCGACGTGACGCTGACCGAGGGGCGCAACCGGATCGTCCGACGCTGGTGCGAGGCCATGGGTACCAAGGTGGAACGGCTGGCGCGCTTGTCCTACGGCCCGATCGTCCTGGGCAAGTTGCCCGTAGGTGAGGCCCGCCCACTTGAACCGCGGGAAGAGGTGGCGCTGTATCGAGCGGTCAGGCTGGATATACCGGCCGACCTGAAACAGGGTTCGCGAGGGGCTCGTCGGTCAAGGAACGCAACGTGAGGGACGTGCATGAGTAGCACCAATGTCGAGCAGGCCATTCAGGACAGTCAGGAATTCACCCAGATGCAGGTGGCGCTGGCACAGGTCGGTCAGCGGGTGGTGGGGCAGGAGGCCATGGTCGAGCGGTTGCTCATCGGTCTGGTCACCGGCGGCCACGTCCTGCTCGAGGGGGTCCCCGGACTGGCAAAGACTCTGGCCGTTCGCACCCTGTCGGAAATCATCTCGGTATCGTTCTCCCGGATCCAGTTCACGCCGGATCTGCTGCCGGCCGACTTGATTGGCACCATGGTGTTCAGCCCCAAGACCCAGGACTTCTCGGTCAAGAAGGGTCCCATTTTCGCCAACATCGTCCTGGCCGACGAGATCAACCGTGCGCCGGCCAAGGTCCAGGCTGCCCTGCTCGAGGCCATGCAGGAGCGGCAGGTGACGATCGGAGGATCCACGTTTCCGCTCGGGGATCCGTTTCTGGTGTTGGCGACGCAGAATCCCATCGAGAGTGAGGGGACATACGCGCTGCCGGAGGCGCAGCTGGATCGCTTCCTGATGAAGGTGCGTGTCGGGTACCCGTCGCGCGACGAGGAACGCGAGGTCCTGGTGCGGCTCGGCGGCGACGAGGTCATTCCGGTGCAAGCGGCCCTCACACCTGAACTGGTCCTGAAGGCCCGTGCGGAAATCGCCGGCCTGTATCTCGACCAGAAGCTGGCGGACTACATCGTGGATGTGGTGCGGGCCACCCGCGCCCCGGACGAAGTCGGCCTCACACACTTGAAGCCGCTCGTGGCGTTTGGCGCGTCTCCCCGAGCCACGTTGGCGCTGGCGAGGGCGTCCCGGGCCCACGCCTACATTCGTGGCCGCAACTATGTCATCCCCGAGGATATCCGCGCCCTGGCCCCGGATGTGTTGCGGCACCGCCTGGTCCTGACGTTCGAGGCGGAGGCCGAGGACATGGACAGCGACGACATCATCACCCAGGTGCTCGACAAGGTCGAAGTGCCGTAAAGGAGGGATGCGGGGAGCCAGGACCGACACACCACCGACCTCCCGACCGTCCGTCCGACTGCTCCCGCCACCATGCCGCCGGTTTCTCCCGAAGTACTGCGACAGGTCAAGGCCATCCAACTCCGGACGCGCGGGTTGGTGGGAACGCTGTTCGCCGGAGAATACCGGTCGGTGTTCCGCGGACAGGGCATGGAGTTCGCCGAGGTCCGCCCGTACATCCCAGGGGACGACTACCGCGCGATCGAGTGGAACGTCTCCGCCCGGCTGGCGAGTCCTTTCGTCAAGACCTACACCGAAGAACGAGAACTCACGCTGCTGCTGGTGGTCGATCAATCCGGATCGACCACGTTCGGCACGCCGATGACCAAGGGAGCCTTGGCCATCGAGGTGGCCTCGGTGCTGGCCCTCGCCGCGGCGCGCCACAACGATCGGGTTGGGGCCCTGCTGTTCAGCGACACGATCGAGAGCGTCATCCCGCCGCGCAAGGGCCGGCGCCACGCCCTCCGCGTCATCCGTGATCTGGTGGCGTTCGAGCCCACCGGACGCCGCACCGACCTCGCGGCCAGTTTGGCGTACGCGACCAAGTTGCTGCATCACCGGAGCATCGTGGTGGTGTTGTCGGACTTTCTCGCGTCCGGGTGGGAGCAGCCGCTCCGTTCGTTGGCCTCCAGAAACGATGTGGTCGGGATCATGATCGACGATCCGCGTGAACGCGAGATGCCCGCGACGGGCCTGATCGAACTTCGAGATCTCGAAAGCGATCGTCACCTCCTCGTCGACGCGGCCGACCGCCACGTGCGTCGTCGTGCCGCGGCGTACGCGCGGGAACAACGGGACCTGCGTGAGCGAACGCTGCGCGGCGCCGGCGTCGATTGTGTCTCGCTCAGCACCGCGACCAATTACGCGGTGCCGCTCCGGACCGCGTTCGCCCGCCGAGCCCGGCGGCTCAACCGCGGATGATGGCCGTGCTGCTGGTGCTGGCGCAGGCCGTCGCACCGACGGTCGGAGACACCATCTGGGTGGAGCGTGTCGTGCCGCTGCCTCCGGGGCACCTCGCGCGTCTCACGGACTGGCAGTTGGAGGGCGACGTCGAGATGCTGGGCGAGCCGGTGCTGTCGCACGAGGGGAATACCGTCGTGGTGCGGTTCCCCCTGGTGGCATGGCGGCCGGGCACGCACACCGTGGAGGTCCCGGGGCCAGAACTGGTCGGCCCGGATGGGAGGACCGTTCCCGTGCCCACAGAGGCACGGGTGCTGGAGGTCGCCAGCGTGCTGCCCGAGGGACCCGCCGAGGAGATTCCCATCAGGGAGCCCGCGGGCATCGTCGGTCGCCCGGTCGCCAGCTGGATGCCGGTGGTGATGATGTTGCTGGTGGCGGGATTGCTGGTAGCGCCGGCCTGGTGGTGGTGGTCCCGTCGCGGCCCAACGGCCGCGGACGCAGACCCGGCAGAGCCGGTCCCCATTCCGGTGGCCGATTGGGCGCGTGCCGGTGAGCAGCGTGTCGTCCTGGCCGTGGCCACAGACCAGGTGCGCCACGCCGTCGCGGAGAACCTCCCCGAGGCCCACCCCGGGCTCGATACCGAGGCGTGCATCGCCATCATTCAAGCGGCGAAACCGGCCTGGGATCCGGAGCCGGTGGTGACGGTCCTCCGGGAGTTGGACTTGGCGCGCTTCAGGCCCGAGGGGCCTGAGGAAGTGCTGGCCTTGTGCCAGAAGGCGGAATCCGCAGCGCTGCATCTCACCGGTGCCGCCGTATGACGATTGCCCGTCCCTGGCTGCTCCTGCTCCTGCTGGTGCTCCCGCTGTGGTGGTGGCTGCAGCGGCGCCGTGGTGGCAGGGGTGTGGCGTTCAGCGATGTCGCCACGGTCGCGGCCGCCGTCCGTCCGGCGTGGTGGACCAGGCTCCCCGTCGCCGCCCGAGCTCTGGCGGTGTCCGTCTTCGTTGTCGGGAGTGCCGGGCTTCGTATCGGGGGCGACACCGTGGAGACGAAACAGGAAGGCATCGCCATCGTCATCGCCATCGACGTCTCCAGCTCCATGCTGGCCGAGGACTTCGCCCCGTCCAACCGGCTGGAGGTGGCCAAGGAACAAGCCACGGCCTTCGTGCGCGGTCGCAAGGCGGACCGCATCGGTCTGGTGGCTTTCGCCGGTGAGGCGCTGACCCAGGTGCCGGTCACCCTGGACTACCCGGTGCTGGAACGGTCCATCGCCGATCTTGGGGTGGGGCAGTTGGAGGACGGGACCGCCATCGGGAGCGGCCTCGCCACCGCGGTCAATCGCCTGCGCGCGGCCGAAGGGACCTCGAAGGTCGTTCTCCTCCTCACCGACGGTGAGAACAACCGCGGGTTGATCGACCCGCGCACCGCGGCCCAGACCGCCACGACGTACGGCGTCAAGGTCTATACCATCGGCGTCGGGACCGAGGGCGAAGCCCCGATTCCCACCGGCAGGGGACTGTCCGGTTTTCGCTACGAGATCCTCCCCGTGAAGATCGACGAAGAGCTGTTGATGGAGATCGCCGAATCCACCGGCGGCCGCTACTTCAGGGCCAAGGACAGTGAAGCGTTGAGCCGGATCTTCCGGCAGATCGACGGGCTGGAGACGACGCCCGTTCGCGTGACCCGGTACACCCGATACGCTGAAGTCACCAAGCCCCTCATCCTTGTGGGGCTCGGCGCGATGCTGCTCGAGTTGATTCTCAGTGCCACACGCCTGGTGCGGGTACCATGATCTTCGACACGCCACTGCTGCTGCTGGTGACGCCGGTGCTTGGAGCCGGCGTGGGGCTGCTGACCTGGCAGGCGCGGCGCCGCCGAGTCCGGCTGGCCGGCTCATGGTCACCGGAGCTCGAAACCCGGGCGCGAGCCAGCGGCCGCTGGGGCCCGGTCTGGCTTGGTCTCGTGGCCCTGCTGCTGGGCGTGGCGCTCGCCGGCCCTCGAGGAGGGCGTACCGAGGTCACCACCGAGAGCCGGGCGCTCAGCCTGGTCATGGCCATGGACGTGAGTCGCTCGATGCTGGCGGAGGATGTCGCCCCATCACGGCTGGGGCTGGCGGTGCGCGAGGCCCGGCGCCTGGTGCATGACCTTCCCGGTGACCGCGTCGGCCTCATTGCCTTCGCCGGCAGGAGTTACATCCTGTCGCCGCTCACCATCGATGGCGCCGCCATCACGTTGCAACTCGACGCACTGTCGCCGGACATGGTCACCCAGGGCGGCACGAGTCTGGCCGCGGCGTTGACGCAGGGTGCGCAGCTCCTCGAAGCCTCCACGGAGATTTCCGACCGGGTCCTGGTCGTGTTCACCGACGGCGAGGCCCACGATTCGATCGATGCCATTCTGCGGAGCGCGGAGGCGGTTCGCGAGAGTGGCATCCGACTGGTGCTGGTGGCGGAAGGGACCACGGAGCCGAGCCGGATCCCCATCCGGGACTCGGCCGGAACGTTGCTGGAGTACAAGCACACGCGCGACGGAGAACTGGTCGAGACGATCCGGGAAGACGAGGTCATCCGCCGGATCGCCGACGCCGGTGACGGCACCGTCATCCCGGCCGATGTCGCGGATCAGGCCGGCGCCATTCGCGACCTCACGTCGGCCTTCAAGCGCAACCCGACCGCCGAAACCCGAACGGCCGATCTGCTCCCTCTTGGCTGGATCCCCCTGTTGATCGCGGTGCTGGTGTTGCTGGCCCAGACGCTGTCGCGGCGCAGCGCTTCCCTGGTGGGCCTGGTCGCCGCTCTGGGGGTCTCGAGCGCGTCGGCACAACTCGTGACCTCGGCCGAACGCCTGGCCCGCGACCGGGACCTGAAGGATGCCGGGCAAGCCTACCTGGATCTGGCGCGCGACGGCTTCGCGCGTGACACCAGTTACTACAACGCCGGCGCCGTCTCGATCCTGGCCGGCGACCTCGAGGGTGCGTCCCTCCCGCTCCAGCAGGCGGCCAACTCGGTGGACCCGGAGCTTCGCTTCCGGGCATTGTACAATCTCGGCACTGCGGCTCTCATGGCGTCCCGAGCGGATACGTCCCGGGCCGAGGCCTTGCGCCAGATCGCGGTGCAGCGGCTCCGGGAAGCGTTGTTGTTGGACCCCGGCTCCGCGGACGCCAAGTGGAACCTCGAGCTGGCGTTGAAGGCGGAGCCGCCGCCCAGCGACGGCGGGGGTGGCGGTGACTCGGCTGCGCCCCCACCGCCATCCGGTCAGCAGGAACAGGAGCCGGAAGCCGATCCGGAGCCGACGCCCGGTGGACTGACCCGGAGTCAGGCCGAACAGATTCTCAACTCGGTGGAACGGGAGGAGCAGGCCACGCGGTCCAATCAACAGCGGCGCCGACGCGGGAGTGGGGCGGCGGGAGGGAAGGACTGGTGATCGGCCTGACACTCCTGCTGCTGGCGAGCCAGGCCGGGGCGCCGGAAGTGACAGCCACCGCGGATCGATACCGGCTGATGGTGGGAGAGGAACTGGTCTACACCGTTACCGCCGTGAGTCCGTCTGATCTTCCAATGCGCCTCGAGGTGACGTCCCTCTACGGATTCGAAGTGATCGGGCGGACCGAAAGCCGGCAGGTGTCGTTCACACCGGTCTCCCGCACCACGGTTCTGGAACTACGCCTCCGCGCCGTGCGGGCAGGCAAGTTCCCGTTGGGCCCGATCGAGGCGCGGCAAGGGAACGAGGTCGCTTCAATACCGGGTCTCACGGTGGAAGTGACGGAATCGCGTGGCGCCGTGGCCGCGGCCATCAACCCGAGAGTTGGCGCCCTGCTCCGAAGGGCGACGCCCCCGGCCCTGGCGGGCGAGGTTGGGCTGACCGTGCACCTCTCGGCCGATACGGTTCTGGTAGGCGAGCAGATCGACGTGGTCACCGCCGCCTGGTTCCCTCGTGAACTTCGGCTCCGTCTGCGACGCCCTCCCACCCTGCAACCCCCCAGTGTCGACGGCCTGTGGAGCTACCCGCAACCGGCACCGGTCGGCATTGCCGCAAGCCGGCGCGTGGAGGGTAGTTGGTACGACCTGTTCGTGGGACATGAAATCGTCTTTCCGCTGACGCCGGGGACGTTCGAGCTCGAACCCGCAAGCCTGCGGTACAGTGTCCCATTGGCGTTGCAGTTCTTCAGCCAGGAAGAGCGTCTCTCCCTCGAGAGTGACGTACCCGTCGTGGTGGTGAAACCGCTGCCCGTTGAGGGTCGTCCCGCGGATTTTCGTGGGGCTGTCGGCCAGAGCCTCACCGCCGCGTGGGAAGTTCCGGAAGGTCCCGGCACGGTCGGGGACCCGTTGCCGGTCGAGTTCACCGTGTCGGGAATCGGGAACGTGGCGTTGTGGCCCGATCCGGATCCTGACTGGCCCGAGGGCGCCCGCCTCTATCGTGACGGGGTCGCGGAACGGCATCGCACGGAACGAGGCAGCATCGGCGGTGAGAAGTCGTTCACCTATTTGGTCGTCCCGACCGAAGCGGGCACGTTGACGATTCCCGCGGTCCGCTATGTGTTCTACGATTTGCGGGCTCGGCGCTATGAAACCATCACGGTGGCGGCTCGGGAGGTGCCCGTCGCGAGCGGTGGGCAGAGTCTCGCAGCGCGGGCATTGCCTCCGCCCCTGCTCGAGGGTACCCGACGGTCTGCTTCGGCACGTCTCGCCGAGGTGGCGTGGCAGTGGTGGTTGCTGGTGTTCGGCACCGCGCCCCTGGCGTATCTGGTGGCGCACCTGGTACGGCGGCGCAGGGGTCGGCCGCGTCACGCCAAGCGGCGCATCCCAAGCGACCTGCGGTCGGCCGAGTTGGAATTCGAGCGCTTGATCCGACTGTACGTTCCGGATTTCGAAGACCATGTCGGGTCGGCTCTGGTCACGGCGTTGATGGTGGCCGGCCTCGACGATGATACCGCCCGCCGCGTCGGGACGGTGCGCGGGCAACTGATGTTCGCTCGTTATGGTCCCGAGGCCGGTCCCGCCGCGGACCATGGCAGTCTCGTGCGCGAGGTGAAGGACATCGTCGAGCATCTGGCCACGATCCCACAGGCAACCCTTCGGCACCGGGCGGTGGCGGTTGGCGTGGCGGCACTTCTCGCAGCGGTCGGGGCACCGGTCACCGTCGCGTCGGCGCAGGACGTGTCACCGATGGAGTTGTATCAGGATGGGGCCCTGACCCTGGCGCGGTCCGCGTTCGCCGACCAGGCCGGCCAGCAGCCCGGGGTGGTGGCCCACTGGTACAACCTGGGAGCCACCCACTATCGCCTCGGGAATGATTGGCGCGCTGCCACCACCTGGCGCAGAGCGTTGACGCTCGAGCCGCGCAACCGTCACGTCAAGCGAGCGCTGGAGCTGGTGCCGGCCCCGGATCCGGTTTCGGCCAGGCGCGCGATGGTCATTCCCGTCACCGGCGGGGAGTTCCTCGCCGTCGCGGCAATCCTGTGGCTGGTCGGGTGGGGTGGCTTGGCCTGGGGACGACGAGCTCGCAGGCGGTGGATCGTGTCCCTCCTCCTGGCAGTGGTCGCCGTCGCCGGAGCCGGCCTGGTGTATTGGTGGGAGGGGCGGCCGCGCGCCACCGTACTCGCGGATGCCACCCTCCAGGTATCCCCCCACGAACGCGCGCCATCGCTCGGGCCCGTGACGGCGGGCACGGTGGTCTGGCTCGGCACCCATCGCGGTGGTTGGGTCCTGGTACGCGGACCCCGGGAGGCACAAGGGTGGCTGCCAGTAGCCGCGTTGGCCATGTCCGACGACTATCTTTCGCATCCCTGAGACGACGGCCAGACCGAGCAGCCTATGCCCGACGTAACCAGACCTTCCCCCACGACCGGGGCGACCGCGCGTACCATCGTCATTCTGTCCGATTCGGTCGCGGACCAGATCGCCGCCGGGGAAGTGGTGGAGCGCCCGGCATCAGTGGTGAAGGAGCTGGTCGAGAACGCCCTCGACGCCGGCGCCGGCACGGTGCGGATCCAGGTGGATGGCGGTGGGCGCACCTTGATCGAGGTCAGCGACGATGGGTGCGGCATGGCCCGTGACGACGCCGTCCTGGCTCTCGACCGCCACGCCACCAGCAAGATTCGCCAGGCGTCGGACCTCGTCGGTGTCAGCACCTTCGGGTTCCGGGGCGAAGCGCTGCCGTCGATCGCTTCCGTGTCCCGGTTCCGCATGACCACGTCGGACGGGACCAGTGACGGTACCGAGGTCAGCGTGACCGGCGGGAGGCTCGATCAGGTCAGCACCGCCGCCCGTCGGCGTGGCACCACGGTCTCGGTGCGCGGACTGTTCTTCAACACGCCGGCGCGCC
>JBDHIK010000260.1:0-2210 GCA_039587475.1 Gemmatimonadota bacterium
GAGGGGCGCCGGGCTCACGCAGGAAGAGCGTCAACTTGTCCCAATGCTTCAGCAGGTACGAGATGGCCTGACCGAGGCTTGAGTTGGGCTCGACAAGCCGCTCCTCGAATTGTCTGCCAAGCCACGCATGAAGCTCCTTCATGATCGGCTTGCTCTCGGCTTGGTGGAAGTCCAGGCGCTGCTCGGGTGACAAGTCCCGCTTCCGGGCCAGGGCATCGTTGCGGTAGATTTTGCCCAGCGTCTCGAGCACGTAACGGCACTCCGCGGGGAAGGACTTGGCTGCGTCGACAAAGCCACGCCGCCCGTGGGCCAGGCAGTTGGCCACGATGGTCTTGAGTTCCGCGGGCATGTTCCGGGCCAACGCGTCGCACATTTGAATGGGCGGACCCAATTCCCCGGCCCGCTGGTGCAGTACGTCGGCGAGGTTCTCGCCGGCGTGCCGACGTCCGCTGAAGAACAGGGCAATCCTGCGGCCTTGGTCCACGGAGACGATGCCCGACGTGAACAGCCCGGTACGCTCGGACGGCTCCTGGCCCGCGGCTTGGTCTTCGGCGCGCTTCTTCTCGGCGCGCTTTCCCATCCCTTCGAGGATCTTGACCGTGGTGTCGTCGTTGTGGAGGACTTCTCCCTGGGCGGCTTGCCGGATCAGTTCCTCATAGATCGGTTCGATCGAGGCGGCGATTGGTTGGATGACCTCCCATTGGGTCGAGGCCGGCAGCGGAATCCCCAGATTCCCCTGCAGGCCCTGCAGTCGATTGAAGGGCATCCCGCTTCCGTACTTCAGCAGGGCGATCATGCTGCCGGCCTTGGCGTCGTATTTCTCGGACTGCACCCCCTCGGGTGTCGGAGCGGTGAATACCTTGCCACAGAGACCGCACCGCAGCTTCTGGAGTTCATAGACCGTGGCCTGCAGAGGAACTTGGCCCGTGATCCGGACCAGCACTCCCGGAGCGGTCACCTCGTAGACCGTTCCCTCTCGGAAGTCCGGGCAAGGGTCGCCCGGTTTGAGGGATGCATGAGAGATCCGCACCCGTTCGGCCCCGGTGTAGGCGTCGGCGCCGTTGCGGCCGTGGCCTTTGGGCCGGGCTTCATCCGCTTCTTGGGGCTCAGGTTCCTCGGTCTCGTCGAGTTGGTCTTTCGTCTCGACATCACCTTCCGGCGGTGTCACGTCACGGGTCTTCTCACTACTCGAGCCGAACAACAGCTTGCGCAGACGATCGATCGTGGTCCGTTTGTCCTCCAGCAGTTCGCCAATGTAGAGGTAAGACTCCGCCAGCGCCTTGATCTTGGCACACTCCTCGTCGTTCAGCGGCGCCGTCCTGGCGCGTTCAAGAATCGCCTCCAGTTCGTCGACGCCCAGCTCCACAATCTTCGGATTCGCCTTCTTCATGGGGCCCGCGACAACAATGAGCGAAAGTTCCGGCACAGTGGGTAACCCAGGACGTCTTTGATCGGGCGGTTGGGCCGGTGCGTCTGATCATCCTTGCCTCGACCGGTGGTCCGTCCCATCACCACCCAGTTGGCCGCGAGGTAGCACGTGCCGCGGTGGCGCTGCGGGTTCACGAAGGTCTCGAAGAAGTAGACCGGGTGTCCGTAGATCCGCTGCCAGTCCTGAGGCACGAGCCGTGCCATGCGGCCCAGGATGTGCGACGCCAGATGCGGGACGCGTACCCAGGGCAGGATCAGGTAGCGGAGGTTGTAGGCGATGAACCGGATGTTGCGGCGGCAGGCGTCGCCCGACCAGCCGATGAAGTGATCGCGGCAGCCCAGATGACGCGGGGCGGAGGACCAGGCCAGGCAGGCGACGGGGCGGTCCTCGGCGTAGACCATGTACTTGAGCTGTTCGCCGACCGGCTGGGTGTAGCCCAGTTCGTGATGCTGCTCGATGAGGCTGTTCAGCAGCCGCTCGGCCGGGCTGCGGCGCACCTGGACGAAGCGCAGCGGCCGGATCGCCGCCAGCTCCGCAGCAATCGGGCTACTGTCGATGCTCACCTCCGGCGGCCGGGCGCGCCGGGCCAGGGGGTTGGGAGGATGTTTCTGCTTCTGCGGCAGTTTGATGTGGCCCTCGCGATGCAGGGCCAGCATCAAGCCCCGGCAGACCATCTCCCGCGGCACCCCGTTGGGCTGGACCCAGTTCCAGGCCTCGCAGAGCTTCCTCGACAGTGCGCGGCGGCTGGCAGTCGGGTGAGCGGCGATCAACTCGCGGATGA
>JBDHIK010000261.1:0-2208 GCA_039587475.1 Gemmatimonadota bacterium
AAGCCGTTGCCCAAGGCGATGCGGTTGCCGGCGCGCAGCGTCAGGTCGCCGGTCCCGGTCACCATCACATCCTCGCCGGTGCTGATCCGATCGCAGGCCTCGTGCTCGACCTCGTCGTCGATCGTGACGCCGGCGAGGTCGAGGGTGTCCGGCCCGGAGCAGAGCCCGCAGTCGAGGATGCACTCGATCTCGATCTCGTAGCCCTCGTTGTTGACGTAGCCGTCGGTCTCCACCGTTCGGAGCGCGAACTCGCCGCCGACCGGCGCGGCCCATGTCACCCGCGAGCCCGCGCCCGGGCCCGAGTCGTCATCGCTCGCCACCAGGCCGCCGCAGCCGGGCTCGTAGACCTCGACCAGGGTGTCGGCGCCACCCACCAGGTGGCGGGTGACGGCTTCGTAGGAGGCGCCGGCAACGGTATCCACCCGCACCCAGTCCTCGTCGCAATGACGGTGCACGGAAGGCGTCTCCAGCGCGACCGGACCGGCCAGCGCACAGGTGTCGTCGGGCTCGTGGGCGTCGTCCACGCAGCCCTGCCCCGCCGTCACGTTCTCGTAGTAGCTCACCACCGAGGTGCCGGTCGCCTCGCTGATGATGTCCATCCGGCCGTCGTCGTTGAGGTCGATCATCTGCAGGAGGTGGCTGGGGAAGGAGTCGGGCACGATGTTCTGCTCGCTCCAGGAGGTCGAGCCGCCGAGATTCTCGTAGATGTAGATGTTGTGGACCTCTTCGTCCCACCCCGGCTCGTCCGGGCCCTCGCCGAAGAAGAGATCGCAGGCGACGATGTCGAGATCGTCGTCCTCGTAGAGGTCGAGCACCGCCAGGCACTCGGGGTGGTGGACCGTGCCATCCACCGTGTGCCGGGTCCAGGTACCGCTCACCGGGTCGGCCGGCGCTTCCAGCCAGAAGACTCCGGCGCCGTGATGACCGGCCGACACCACCAGATCGAGGTCGTTATCGTCGTCCATGTCGCGGAGCAGGGCGTTCGATATGCCGTAGATCGAGTCGGTGACCTCGTGCCACGTCCAGGCGCCGGTGGGATCGTCGGGTGCCTCGTACCAGCCGTTGGAGTAGGCCAGATCGACGTTGCCGTCGCCGTCCACGTCGCCCACGTCGAGCCCGGCGTGGCCGTGCGGGGGCCCTTCGGCGCGGTTGCTCTCGATGGTGTGCTCCTCCCAATGCTGAGTCGGATCGGCGCCCGGCCGGAACCACTTGATCGTGATCTGCGAGCTCCAGTAACCCTGGTTGAGATTGGCCACGAACTCCTCCGCGACGCCGTCCTGGTCGAGATCGGCCACGATCATGTCGTGCAGATAGCGTGACTCGCTGCTCAGCACCCGAAAGGTCCACGCCGTCGAGGCCAGCGGCGGCCCCGGGTTCTCCCACCACCCCAGATCGTCGGTGTACTGGGCGCACACCACGTCCAGATCGCCGTCCGAGTCGACATCGAAGAGGACCCCGCCGTTGGCTCCGATACCGTTGGTTCCGTCCAGCGATCCGTGCCGCAGCCAGCCCCCGGCCGTGCCGTCGTTCTCGTAGACGTAGAGCGCCGTCCCGCCTCCCGCCACGATGTCGAGATCGCCGTCGTTGTCCATGTCCCCGGACCGGACCCACCCCGGCCGGCCATTGCCGCCATAGGCCAGATCGACGTACTCGCGCACGAAATCGAGATCGGCGACAGCGGCCGAAGCGCTCGAGAGAAGCACGAGCGCTGCCGCAAAGACCAACCGCCCACCCGCCATGCACCACCTCTAGCACACCATCCCGCTGGGTTCTAGGCACTGCTCAACAACCTTCCAGCGGTCGAGGAGCGAGAGACGGCGGCCAGCATGCAGGTGGGCCGCCGGACCGGTCGTCGAGGACTCGCCACCCACCCGCCCCGGTCTCTTCAGGTCGCTAGGAGGCGAGTCCTCGACGACCTGGGCCCGGCTCCGGGAGTGGACGGTTCATCGGCAGGTCAGCGAAGAAGGGAATCTGGAACGAAACGCCGGAGCCGAGGAGGACGGAGAAGGAGGCCTCCCGGAGGAAGCCCTCCTTCTCCGTCCTCCCTCCGGCGGCCCACCCGAGAAAACGATCCCCTTCCCTGCCCTCCCTCCATCGCTCTACCCGAAACGACGATCCCTCCACTGCCCTCTGGTAGCCTTCCACGCGATGCTGGACTCCATCGAAGCCACCGAAGCCGCCCTGGCCGAGCACGATTACATCGCCGAC
>JBDHIK010000101.1:0-10075 GCA_039587475.1 Gemmatimonadota bacterium
CCCGCGAATCTGCCGCAAACACGCACGGTACATGCCAAAAACAGACGCTCGGTGTCGGGATTGTCGGGATGTGCCATGTCATAGGGCTTTCCCGTCGATTGATGGAGCGCCGCACCGGGTGCAGCCGGCGCCTCGGCCGGGTGTCGCATGGGTCTCGCCGCTGCATGGTGCCTCGGTCGTCGCGGAACGCGTCGGCGCTTTGCGACCATGTCGGTTCGCGCTTTGCTGCGGTCCGGGGCTGGCCAGATAGGGCCACGGGCCCTAACGTAGTGGCGGCCATGGGCCTGGTCCGGCGGATTGGCCGCCGCCGGGAGGTTCGCGGCTTTCATCTCAGCAGACATCGACACGGTGACGCATCTGTGCGCCGGGACATCCCGTCGCCGCACGACCCTCGAGCATCGGGAGGTGTGCTTGTACTCGCTCAAGACGATTTCTTCTGGCACCATCGACGCGGCGCACGCCCGGGCGGACCGGTACCGCCTGCTCAACGAGCCGCATGAGGCGGAGAGCATCAGCCTCGATATTCTGGCGGTGGCCCCCGACGACCAGCGCGCGCTCGTGATGCTGTTGCTCTCGATTGCCGATCAGTTCAAGGACGATCTCATGCCCAACGTCAAACGGACCCAGGTGCTGCTCGACCGATTGACGGATGAATACGATCGCTGCTACTACCGGGGCCTCGTGACGGAGCGCTGGGCCAAGGTGCTGCTCCGGGATGACCCTGTGGGTCGCAACCGCATGGTGTACGACAAGTTCAAAGAGGCGATGTGCTGGTACGAGAAGGCCGAGGCGGTGCGACCCCCGGACAACGAAGAGAGTCTCCTACGCTGGAATACCTGCGCCCGCATCATTCAGGCTCGGCTGGCGAGCATGAGCGGAGAGCACCACCTCGAAGATCTGGGGATTTCGAAGAAACCCTGACCGCTTCCGCGGTGGGACCTCAGGTGCCAAGGAGTGATGTGAACCCGGTGCGCAGCGTGCGCCACAGGAACCCGAAGAAACTGTCCTTCTCGGTCGCGTCATAACGGATTTCCCCGATCCGGGGGTCCGAACCCACGTCCTTCGGGTTGTTGGCCGGAACCACGAGAGCGTTGGCGGCGGCAGAACCGAGTCGCTGGACGAGCCCGGCACGCCCTGTTCCGCGGTCCACCAATTCGATCTTCAGGTCGCGCCATGCGGCCTGAAGCGTTCCCCGGGCCTCACCGTCCACCACGGTGGCCTCTATCCACAGGGAATCGAAGGTGCCCTGGCGCAGCGCGACGCCTTCCATCGGGATCAGCACGGGGTTGGCGGCGGTGGCCGCGCCCGGGCCGGCGCGGGCCACGTAGCGCAGATTGAAGTGCGACGAACCGAGCGGGATCCAGACGGTCGCGCTGAGGGGCACGGTCCCGAACAGCCGGGCGGACATGGTGGCGATGGCCGGGTCCGTCGCCGATCCGATGCCGGTGATCAGTCCCGCCACATTCCGAAACGCCACGACGCCCTCGCCTTCGCCGCCTGACGGAATCTCCCGGTACCGTATGGTGCCGCTCCGCACGACCACGGAGTCCACCACCACCGGTGTCGGGAGCTCGGCAAGCCGGCCGGCCGGCGTGACAGGCGCCTTGGTGGTGGCGGGCGGGAGTCGGTGGTCGCTCAGGACGTCGACGACCAGGGAATCGGCACTCAGGCGTGTGGCGCGGTACACCGGCACGGATAGCAGGCCATGCACGTCCACCCCGGTGCCAGCGATCCCTAGGGCTTCGACCCTGATGAGGTCCTTCCGGGTTGTCCGCGTCGCCAGAAACTCCTCGTCCCGCATCGGCGGCGCCATGGCGAAGCGGCCGACTCGCAACGACGAGTCGGCGTTGGCGATGGTGAGCGCCTCGAGATCGATCTGCTGCCTCTGGTCGCTCCAGCTCCGACGATAGGAACCCACCGAGAGGCGGATGTCCGCCCTGGCGAGCGGTGCTTCATCGCCACCCACGGATACCCGGCGAATGACGAGATCGATGTTGTCGATCCGGGTCGTCTGGCGGGCCCCGTCCCGGTCCCGCTCCAAGCGGACGCGCCCTTCGAGCACCACGACTTCGTCGAACGCCAATCCGATCGTCCCGGCCCCCGACGCCGCCCCTTCCAACCGGCTCCTGATGTTGGCCAGGATCGACGGTACGTCTCGTGTCCCGTCGAAGGCGACGATCAAGCCGGGCCGGCGCAAGCGCACCTCCCGCAGGTGCAGCCTCCGGTGCCGAAGCAACGGCCACAGATGGACGCCCTCCAGGCTGAATCGGCCGAAACTCGCCTCGTACCTGTTGCGCCCGGCCAGGTCAGCCCCGGGGACCTGGACCAGACGCCCGTCCAGGATCCGGATGGACAGGTCCCACCCCACGGAAATCTCGTCGAAGTCGACGGTGTAGCGTCCGTCACTCGCCAGCACCACCAGGCGCTCCATGTGTGCCCGGAGAAACCCCGGCGTCACATACACCCGGAGCCCGACAGCGACGACCAGATACACGGCCACCAGCACGCCGATGGTGGCGAACAGCACGGTCTTCCAGCGGGGTCGCGGTCGTGTCATGCTACGGGATGGGTGGTTCCGGACGGATCAGCTTGGTGACCCAGAGGCCGGAGTGCAGGTCGGAAGTGAAGAGGTGTCCCTTGTAGACCTGCGCGCCCCACGCCATCGGCCAGTTGGGCACCGTGGTGTTCTCGTCGGTCGTCAGGAGGAAGTCGATCTCGCGCCCCTGCGCGTACAGGTCGCCGCGCAGCTCGCCTGACACGTCGACGGCCCGGAGGCCGGCCTGGTAGTAGCCGACGTACAGGATGTCGTCCTCGACCCACACGTTGTGGGCGCCGGCCTCCGGCACCTCGTAGCGGGCCACTTCCACCGGCCGTTCCATGTCCATCATGTCGAGCACGTGAATGTAGCCCCGCGCGTCGATGCGTCGGTCGGCGTCTCCGTTCCAATCCGCAGGATAGACTTCGTCACCCACGAACAGGTACCGGCCGTGGCGCCACGCCGTGTGGGTGTTGTTGGGGACCGGGTACTCGAACTGGCTGACGAACGTCGGCGACTCCGGAGTGCCCCCGTGGGTGCCCGCCCCGGCATCCAGCGTGACCAGGCCATCATTCCAGTACGACAGGTAGGCATAGCCGTCCTGCACGATTACGTCGTGCAGCCCCTTGTTCTCCTTGTCGAGCCCCCAGCGGCCGATCTCGCGTGGCGCGGCCGGGTCACTGATGTCGACGATGTGCACCTCGGCGGTACCGTTGTGTACCGCATACACCAGATCACGCTCGGACAGAATCCACACGTTGTGCACGCCGCCCGTCACGGTCTCGGTGTATTCGGACAACAGGGCCGGATGGGCCGGTTGCGACAGGTCCAGAATGAGAAAGCCGTTGCGCCGGTTGGAAGCACCTTCCCGCGTCACGATCGCCAGCCGGTTGTTGTCGTGGATCTTGACGTCGTTGATACGCCGCGCGTCCATCTGGACCGAATCGGTCAGCACCGGATTCGAGGGGTCGGTCACGTCCCAGACCTTCATCCAGTCATAGTGGTAGGTCCCGACATAGGCATAGTCACGGCCGTCGACGCCTTCGAAGACCCAGGTGTCTCCGGTATGATGATCCGCCACCGGGCCGCGACCCACCAGCTCGATCCGCCCCGTCAGATGGCGTGGTGTCACCTCCACCAGCGTCGTCGCGAGCGCCCGCTCGCCCAGCACGGCCGTGATTCGGTAGCGACCGGGCTGCTCCGCCACGAACACCCCTTCCTCGCCGTCCGCCTCGATGGTGGCTCCGGGCCCCCCGGCACTCCAGGACGGCCGGTAGCCCGTTACGACGCCGTCCGGTATCACGCCCTCCACGTGGAGACGCACGACGTCTCCGGTACGGACGTGCCCCGGCTCCGGAGGGACGATACGGTAGGCCGTGGCCCTGTTGGGAACGAGGGTCACCTTGTGTTCCGCCATGGCTTCGTCCGCCAGCGCCGTGACCACCACATCGCCCGGACCGTGGGCCCACAGGCGTCCCGCCGCGTCGACGGTGGCGAGCGCCGGGTCGTCCGTGCGCCAGTCGATGACCGCCGGGATCACGTCACCGAGGCGGGTCACCGCCGTCACCTGGAAGGGCGCACTGGTGCCGACCGGGACCTCGATCGATCCCGGGAGCGACAACTCGATCGTGGCGGGTGGGAGCTGCGGTACGGTGACCGAGACGCGGGCAAACACGCCGCGCCGGCCGACCAGGAGGGTGACCTGTCCGGGACGATGGGCGCTGATGAGCCCCGTCGAGTCCACTGTGGCGATGTCGCCGTCGGGGGAGAAGAACTGGAGTCGGGACGGATCGATCGTCGCGCCGCCGGAATCCCAGGCCTGAACCCTGAGGGTGGCCGACTGGTCGACTTCGATGGTGACGGAGTCCGGCGTGGCCTCGACACGGGCCACCCGGGGGACCGCTCCCTGTGCCAGGGCGGTGAGAACGAGCGCACTGAGCATGACGGCTCCAGGCCAATGAGTGATGCGACGATTGACCTGGAACTATATGGCCTGCCGAGGGCGGGTGGCTAGGGCGAGTCGGTTACTCGCCCCGAAGCGCCTCCATGGGATGGACCCGTGTGGCCCGCCAGGCCGGGATGGCCGAGGCGGATAGGGCCACGGCCCCCAGCACCACGGCGATGGCGCCATAGGTGATCGGGTCGGTGCCGGAGATCTGGAACACCAGGCTCGACATGAGTCGACTGGCCGCGAGTGCCGTCGTCAGCCCGATCGCAACACCCGCAGCAGTCTTGCCGAGCCCGTCGCGGAGCACCCAGGCCAGCACACGGCCCCGGTCCGCTCCCAGGGCCATGCGCATGCCGATTTCGCGCGTCCGTTCGGCCACCATCGTCGCCAGCACCGCGTAGACGCCGACAGCCGCAAGGAGCAGGGCGATGGCGCCGAAGACCGTCAACATGGTCAGCGTGAAGCGGCGCTCGTGCAGGTCCGCCGAGACCACTGCGTCCAGTGGCCGTACCTGATAGACGGGGAAGTCGGGGCCCTCCGCCACGAGGGCGGCCCGGGCTGGTTCCGCCAACACCATGGGGTCACCCATGCCGCGGACCACCACGTGCATACCCCAGTCCATGAAGTGACCGAACCGGGCCTGGCCCAGCGTCATGTAGGCCATCGGCGCCGGGGCGACGTCTACCGCTTCGTCCCGAACGGCGCCCACGATGCCGATGACGCGATACCACATGACGTCGTCTCCACCCGCCCGATCGAAGCTGACCAGTTGCCCCACCGGATCTTCGTTGGGCCAGTAGCGGTCGGCCGCGGTGCGGTCGATCACCATGACCGGGGCGCCGGGGACTTCGTCACCCGCTCGGAACGTCCTGCCACGTTCCAGGGGAATGCCCATGGTCTCGAAGTAGGCGCCACTGACGATGCGCGTGGCGGCGACCGGCTGCTCGCCCTCGGCGTAGGTCTTCCCCTGGAGCCAGATGCTCGAGGTCCACCAGGTGCCGCCGGGGACCGGCAGCACGCTCACGGCTCCGGTGCTGGCCACCCCGGGCAAGGCCGACAACCGCGTCAGCACCCGCTGGTAGTACGCGGTCGCGTCCGTGCGTTCCGGAAGCGCCGGCCGTGACGGGGCGACTCTCAGCGCCAGCCGCCCTGCCGTCTTGAAGCCGGGGTCGACCGCCAGGAGCTCGGCGAAGCTCCTGATCGTCAGGCCGGCCCCTACCAGCACGACGGCTGCCAGCGCCACCTCGGCGATGACCAGACCGCTGCGGAGTCGGTGTGACCCCGACGCCATGCCCCGGGCCCCACGCCTCAGTGTGACGTCGAGGTTGGGTCGCGAGGCTCGGAGGGCAGGGACCAGGCCGAACAGCAGGGCGGTGGCGCCGACGAGTCCCACCGAGTAGCCGATGACGGTCCAATCGAGCGACAGGCTGCCAAGCCGGATCAATCCCTCGGGCACCACGCCGCGCAGCGCCTGGATGCCGGCGAGCGCCATGAGCAGTCCCAGCGCGCCGCCCAGGACGGCGAACACCAGACTTTCGGTGACCATCCGGCCCACCAGATGAGCGCGCCCCGCGCCCAGGGCCGCCCGGACAGCGAGTTCCTGTCCCCGTCGTGTCGCCCTGGCCAGGAACAGGTTGGCGACGTTGGCCGAGGCGATGAGCAGGACGATGGCCACGGCTGCCCAGCCGAGGTACAAGAGCGGCCTGACGTCGGCGGTCAATGACACGCGGTAGGGAGCCACCGATGCCGTCCACCCGGTATTGCTTTGCGGGTAGGCCTGTTCGAGCCGTGCCGCGATCTGGCGCATCTCGCGGCCCGCCTCATCGAGGTTTGCTTCGGGGGCCAGGGTGGCCACGACGCCGAGCCAGCGTGCACCACGTCGTTGATAGTTCTCCGGTTCGAACCCGAACGGTTTCCAGAAGGCCACGTCGTTGTGCGGGAAGGCGAACCCCTCCGGCATGACGCCGATGATTTCGAGCGGCTGCAGGTCGAGGAATACCGTTTCGCCCAGCACGTCGGCGCGTCCACCCATCGCGGTCTGCCAGAAACGCCAGCTGAGGATGACGACCCGGTCCCGTCCGGCGTCGTTCTCTTCGGGTCGGAAGCCGCGACCCAGGACCGGGGGTGTCCCCAGGGCCTGGAGGAGTGAAGGCGAGACCGTCGCGTAGGCCACGCGAGACGGACGGTCGCCGCCCGTCAGGTTGCCGGCACCGGCCCAATAGCCGGAGATGTGCTCCAGCAAGCGGCTCTGAGCCTGCCAGTCGGACAAGTCGGCCACCGAGACGCCGAAATCGAACCAACCGCGAGCGCTGTTGTCGCTGGCGACGGAGACGATGCTGGCGTCGTTGCCGTAGGGCAGGGGCCTGAGCAGGACGCTCCTGACCACGGAGTAGATGGTGGCATTGGCGCCGATACCCAGTCCCAGGGTCAGGATCACGATGGCGGAAAAGCCTGGCGAGCGGCGGAGCAGGCGTAGGGAGTGGCGGATCGGGCCCATGGCGGTCTCGGTCGAGGAGGGTCGGGTGGCGCGGCGCGTGGACTCAGGATTAGATGGTCGGAACGAGGCGATCGTTGGAATCCGGTCCCTGGTGGAGCGGGTTCGATTAGGTTTCGGGGGCCTTCTCACGCCACCTCACGAGGGCGCCATGCCACGCTGTTTCGCACCCATCGTCCTTGCCGCGGGTCTCCTCCTCGCTGTGCCGGCCTCCGCTCAGGTGCCAGAGTTTCAGACCGCCGCGGACATCATCGATTACGTCGACGGTCTGCTACGCGGCCAGTCCAGTCGCGGGACCGTGGTCATGGACATCGTGACCGAGCATTGGTCGCGCAGCCTCGAAATGGCATCGTGGTCCCTGGGGAAGGAGTACAGTCTGGTCCGCGTCAATGCGCCCAAGTCGGAGGAGGGTACCGCCACACTCAAGATCGACACCCAGGTGTGGAACTACCTGCCGCGGGCGGACCGCACCATCAAGATCCCGCCCTCCCTCATGATGGGTTCCTGGATGGGGTCACATTTCACCAATGACGACCTGGTCAAGGAAAGCCATCTGGTCGACGACTACGACATTGAGATCTCCTACGAGGGGGAGCGTGACGGTGTGCGCGTGTGGGAGTTCACGCTGACGCCCAAGCCCGAGGCGCCGGTGGTGTGGGGCCGGATCGAGCACCAGGTGCGCCAGGGGGACGTCATGCCGACCTGGGCCCGGTACTACGATGAAGACGGCAACCTGAGCCGGACCATGACCTTCTCCGAGTTCAAGACCATGGGCGGGCGGCTGGTCCCGTCGGTGATGACCGTCGTCCCCGAGGACAAGCCCGATGAGCAGACCACCGTGACCTACCTCGACTTGGCGTTCGATGTAGGTCTCGACGAGAGCTTCTTCTCGCTCCGCAACCTCAAGCAACCCTGACCCGCTGATGCGCACGACGGTGTGGTGGCGGATCGGTTGGCGGAACCTGTGGCGCGGCAGGCGCCGCACGCTCATTACGGCGGGGGCGCTCGCGCTCGGCTTCTTCTCCGCGACCATCATGGTCGGATTGTCGGAAGGCATCGTCGCCCAGATGATCGAGAACGGGACGCAGCTGATCACCGGTCAGCTGCAGGTCCATCATGCCGGGTACAAGCCGGAGCGGAGCCTGTACTCGACGATCGGGGGCCGCGAGGGCGTGGACGTCGAGGCCATGGTGGCCGCTGTCACCGCCCACCCCGAGGTCGTCGGGGCATCTCCCAGGGTCTATGGGGGCGGCCTGGTGAGTTCCGGCTCGGAAACCAGCGCCGGCATTCTCATGGGCGTGGACCTGCAACGCGAACGGCAGGTCAGTCGACTGCTCGACGGGTTGCGCGATGGGCGGTTGCCGGAGCCCGGGCAGGCCGAGGTGCTGCTGGGCAGTGAGATGGCCCGCAAGCTCGAGGTCGAACCCGGCGCGGAACTGGTGCTGGTCGCGGCGGCGGCGGATGGGTCTCTCGGAAACGACCTCTACACGGTCGTGGGTGTGTTCCATACCGGCATGGAGGTGTTGGATGCCGGCTACGCCGTCCTCTCCATGGAGACCCTGCAGGATCTCCTGGTGCTCGATCGCGATCGCATCCACGAAATTGCCGCCTCCATGCATGCGCCATGGAGCGCCGGCGACGTTGCGACCGACCTGGAGGCGGATCTCGAAGGGAGCGTACCCGAGATCGCGGTGGAAGGCTGGCTGTCCTTCCGTCCGGACCTGGCGGAGTATGCCCAGCTGGCGGCGTCCGCCAACTGGATCATCGTGGCCGTGGTGTTCATCATGGCCATCTTCGGCGTCGCCAACACCATGCTCATGGCCACGTTCGAGCGTCGGCGCGAGTTCGCAGTCATTCGCGCACTGGGGTCGGCCCGATCGGGCATCATCCAGACCGTGCTGTACGAAGGCATCGTGCTCGGAGTGATCTCCCTGATGGTCGGAGCCGCCATCACCCTCCCCGTCATGTTCTGGTGGAGCGTGGCGCCACCCAGCCTGTCGGCGCTGGTCGGCGACTTCACCATGGCGGGATCGTTGGTCCAGGCCAACCTGCGCGTCGTCCTGTCCTGGCAGACCCC
The DNA here is from genome assembly GCA_039587475.1 of Gemmatimonadota bacterium. GTDB lineage: Bacteria > Gemmatimonadota > Gemmatimonadetes > Gemmatimonadales > GWC2-71-9 > N074bin45. The sequence goes on from JBDHIK010000101.1 coordinate 9,056, forward strand.
AATCATGAGCGCCGCCGCTCTGTTCGTGACGGCGATCGTTGCGTCGTTGTACCCTGCCATCCGCTCGGCCAGGGTGCCACCGGCGGATGCGCTCGCGGGGGCGGAGTGACCGCGCCGGCCGCCGGCATCGGGTCCGCACGGGAAGGGCTGCGCCCCGGCATCCTGCTGCGCCTGTCGCTCAGGAACATGGTCCGCTACGCCAGGCGCAGCACCTTGACCGCGTCCGCGATGGTCCTGGGCCTGGCCCTGCTGATTTTGTCGCGGACCATCGCCGATGGGGCGCACCAAGGCTGGATCGACCAGGGTGTCCAGTTGGGGAGCGGCCACGTGGCCATCCAGGCGCCAGGCTTCCAGGGCAGCCGTTCCCTGGAGGACCGCCTCTCGGACGCCGACCTGACGATGGTACGGGACGCACTGGCTGCTGGGGCGGTCGCACCGCATGTTGTCACCGCCGCTCCCCGCCTGATGCTGAGCGGCCTGGCGTCGTCGGCCGGATCTGCCGTGCCCGTGATGATCCTGGGCGTGGATCCCGAACTGGAACAGGAGTTCTCGCTCCTGGACGACAAGCTGGTGGAGGGCCGCTATCTGGCGCCGGACGACCGTCTCTCGGCCTACGTTGGCCAGGGGCTCGTCGATCGGTTGGGGATTCATCTCGGCTCCCGCTTCGTGGTTACGGCCCAGGACGCCGACGGCGAGATCCAGGGCCAGATGGTTCGGGTGGCGGGGATCTTCCGGACCGGGGTCCCGGATCTGGACGAGGGGATCATTCACATTCCTCTGGCGACGGCACAACGCTGGCTCAACGCTCCCGGTGCGGCCACGACGCTGGCCGTGCTGCTGCAGACGAGCCGTGTCACCCCGACGGTCATGCGGGCCCTTGCGGACACGCTTCCTCCAGACCGTGTCGAGGTGTTGTCATGGCGCGAGGCGTCCCCGGAGCTCGACGCGGCGGTCAAGATCGATGATCTCGGTGACTGGGTCTTTCATGCCATTACGCTGGCCATCATCGCGCTTGCCATC
>JBDHIK010000262.1:0-3080 GCA_039587475.1 Gemmatimonadota bacterium
GCCCGGGGCGAGACTCCGGTGTCCCTGCCGGTGGATCCCGGCGGGGCTGAGCTGGCGGCACCTGCCAGTAGCTTCAAGGAGGCCGGAGCAGGTGAAGAGGGCCCCGATCCACACGATCGGATCACCCACGATGACGGCAGGTTCATCCGGGCCGATATCACGGTGGTGCCCCCCCGGGTCTCACCGGGGGACACGGCGCGGGTGCACCTGGCACTGCGGCCCAACGTCGAGACCAAGGCGCACTGGAACAACGAGGCCAGGGGCTTGGTGGTATGGGTGGACCCGGCCGATGGTCTGACCGTGGACCGGAGGCATCAGACGGTCGTCAACCCGCCGCAGGAGGTCAGCCGGGAGGCCCGTACCGTGGAGCTGGAGGTGCGGGTCTCGGCAGAAGCAGTGGGTGCGGCGAAGCTCTCGGCGTACGCCCTCTACTACGTCTGCGAGGACGTGGGCGGCACCTGTCTCTATCGCCGCCAGGACATCTCGGTGGAGATCCCCCTCCGCTGACGCTACGTCTAGGAGTGGCTTCGATACCGCTTCTGATATGGATTGACCTGTCAAGCCTCCTCGAGGAATCAGTGGGCCACCGGGACCTTCCTTCGACGGTCGATCCCTCTGATATTCGTGGGTTGGCTACCACCGGTCATCGTTCCGTCAGGGAGCTGCCTCGGTCTAGTTCCGTGCGTGCCGGCGATGCCGGTGCCCGTAGAAGCGACGAGGGTTCTCCCCGTACCGTGGCCGCGGTGGCCCGCTGAGTTCACACCTCCTCGTGGATGTCTCGACCCCTCACGGAATCGGTACGGCTCGGGCCGTCGCCCACAGGAAGCCCACCAGCTCCCGGGCGATGGCCGTGACGACCTTGTTGTGCTGCTTGCCCCGAGCCCTCAGACGCCGGTAGCGTCCACAGAGACGCACCTGGGCCTTCCAGGCGATGTCGCGGATCTCGGGCCGTTGGTCCTCCAGGCGCCGCTGCAGGTGCTCCGTCCGCCGTGCCGGGTGCCGGTACGCCCAGGCTGCTTCTGCCAGGCAGCGTCTCACGTGCGCGTTGCCCGTCTTGGTGATGGCGCCGCTTCGGTGACGTTGGCCGCTGGAGTCCAACGAGGGTACCAGTCCGACGAAGCCCATGAGCTTCCGCGCCCCGTCGAAGCGAGTCAGATCCCCCAGCTCGGCGACCACCGTGACCGCGGTCAACAGCGACACGCCCCGATGTGCCGTCAAGGCCTTGACCACCGGGCTCCGGGGCCACTCCGTAACCAGCCCCCGGATCTGCTCGTCGTATCGCGCTATCCTCCGACCGGCCTCCTCCACCGCTTCAAGATACTCCTCCAGGCAGATCTGCTGGCTCGGATGGGCGAACGTCTGGCTCCGGACCCAGCGCAGGTGGGTGCGGTTCCAACGGGTCTTTCCGGGGTAGTTCCGCCCGTGGCGCAGTAGGAAGGCGTTCAACCGCTGCCGTGCCCGCGTCTCGGCATACTTGCTGTCCTCCCGAGCCCGCGTCAGGTCCCGCATCGCCTCCGTCGCCTCATCGGGAACCCAGACCGGCGTCAGCTCGCCGGCACGGTGCAGCCTCGCCAGGCTCTCCGCATCCCGGCGGTCCGTCTTGATCCGCTGCCCCGCACGCCGCGGCGTCTGAGACGGCGCTACCACCACGCAGGTCGCCCCCAGCGCCTGGAGCTCCCGGTAGATCCCATAGCCGTTCGGACCCGCCTCGTAGACGAAGTTCAGGCTCCGGGGACGGCCCAGACGTCGCACCAGCTTACACAGCGCCTCTGGCGTGTTGGAAATTACTCCGTAATGCCGAACCTCGCCGCGCTCCCCCGCAGCGGCCACCGCCACCTCGATGACATCCTTCGAGTCGTCCAGACCGATGAATCGGGTACAATCTCTCATGACCGGCCCTCCGTATGTGGCTCTGCGCCACGTTTCGTGTCCACGAGCCGTAGCGTAACCCACGGCCTGCGGACGGGTCGGTCAATCCATGATGTCTAGTTCCCGCCACGCAGTTGCATCGCCGCGATGGATACGAACGAGCCGGGATCGGGGTCGGGGCACTGCCGGTAGTCCAGCAGCACTCCCTCGGCACCGGGAAGCAGCGACAGGAGAGCATAGATGGGCGGCAGGCCGCACACGTTGCGGCGGTCCTTCTCGGCCTCGACCGAGCGGTAGAACCCCTCGGCGTCCCCCTCGGCGGCGCGGGCCAGGTCGGCGGCGGCGACCACCAACGTCTCTCCAGGCGCCGCCTCCATCGCCTCCTTCATCGCATCGAGGAAACCGGAGACGCGGTCGTCGTCAGCCGGGCTGCGCCCGCTCGCCACCAGTTCGTGGAACGAGCCGCACAGGATGGGTACCAGAGCGATGCCGCTGTCGCCGCAGAGGAAGTGCAGGTAGGCCGCGTTGAGCTCGATGGAGTGCTCCTGCTTGTGCAGCAGTTCGCCGGCTCGCAGATCGCCCGGGCAGCGGCGGGCCAGATCCTCCAGGAAGTCGACATCGGCAGGCAGGGTCCCGAACGGCGTGGCGAACGGCTTGGGCGTGACCGAGAACAGCTCCGCGCCGTGGTGGGACGTCCCCAGCACCACCGCCCGGCGGAAGCGGCCCAGGTCCACGCCGGCGAAGGCGCTGGCGTAGGTAGCCGCTCCCCTGCCGTAGTCGATGTGGGGTGAGATGATGCCGGTGGTCTCTTCAGCCGCCTGCGGCGCCTCGATGCCCTCCAGATGGCGGCCCATCTCCTGCCGGTACACCTCCGCCTCCTCCGGGTACGCGGCACCGGCATGGGTCGCCTCACGAACCGGCGCCGCCCGGAACTCGCCCTCGACCCGTGCCCGCTCCCGGCGGTAGTGCTCGCTGTCCAGAAGCAGGGCCTCGTCCAGCTTGGCCAGGATCTCCTCGACCTGCTCGCGCTGGGCCAGACTCCCGGTGGCGCGGGTCAAGGCCGTCTGGAGATCCAGGATGGAGTGCTCCCCGTCCAGGAGCTGGAGAATCGGCAACATGGCGGGCGACACGGAAAGCCCCACCGGCAGGAGTTGCTCCGGGTTTCGCAACAGCACGAAGCGTTTGCCCTCCTGCTCCATGGGCATCGCCTC
>JBDHIK010000263.1:0-2193 GCA_039587475.1 Gemmatimonadota bacterium
GGGACCTGGTTCCGGTTGGCGACCTATCCCGAAGGGGTCATGGCGGGAGAGACGAGGGCCGGGATGTGGGATCAGATCCAGCGCATGATGCCTCCGATGGCGGCGGTTTTCACCGACATGCCGTGGGAGGACTACACCATCCTCATGGCATTCAGCGGCGACCTCCCAGGCGGCGCCGCCCTGGAACATGGGACGTCCCACCTGGGCGTGTACAATTCGCAGTTGGTCGGCACGACCATCCTCGCCAGTGTCACGGCGCACGAGATCTTCCATGCCTGGAACGTCAAGCGGCTCCGACCGGCCGAGCTGGTCCCTTACCGGTACGACCGGCCGCAACCGACGGAACTCCTCTGGATGAGCGAGGGCATCACCGATTACTACGCCGATCTCGCTCTGGTGCGGGGCGGGATTACCGATGCGGACGGGTTCTACCGGACCACCGCCCGAAAAATCAGGTCGGTGGCCGGGAGCCCGCCGGTCGCGCTGGAGGACGCGTCGGTCAGCACCTGGATCGAGCCCACCGATGGGACCGCGTTCATCTATTACGACAAGGGATCCCTCGTCGGGTTGTTGCTCGACATCCTGATTCGCGACGCATCCGACAACAGTCGTTCGCTGGACGACGTCATGCGCGACCTCTATCGCGCCACCTACCTGAACGGTCGCGGCTTCACGCATATCGAATTCTGGCAGGCTGTGGGGCGGGCTACGCGGCAACGATCCTTTGCCGATTTCTACGCCATGTACGTCGATGGGACGGAGGGGTTCGCCTGGGACGAGATGTTGCCCCTGGCCGGCCTGCGCCTGCTGGGGGACACGACGTACGTCGCCCGGATCGGCGTGCTGACACGCGACGTGGACAGCACGGGTGCCATGGTCTCAGGGGTCACCCCAAGATCGATGGCCGGCGAGGCAGGGGTGGTGGCCGGTGACGTGCTGGTGCGGGCCGGGGAGATCGAGGTCACGAACCGGCGCTTCGGCGCCGCATTCAGGCGCCGCTATGCCGCCGAGCCGGAGGGCACCCCGGTGACCCTCACGGTCCGGCGAAACGGGGAGCTGGTCGAACTGACGGGGGCCCTCGCCTTCGATCAGCGCATCAGCTACCGGGTCGAAGAGGATCCGGACGCCTCAGCCAAGGCTATCGAGGTGCGGACCGGGATCCTGACCGGCTCGTAGCACGGTCGTCAATCGTCGGAGTCGTCGTCCTCGTGCTCGGGCTCCGCGATGGTCGAGGGCGACGGTCCCGCCGGTGTTTCCATGTAGGCGTTGGCCGCGCCGTGGTCGTACACCAGCTCACCGCCGGACTTGCCCACCCCGTAGGCCGCCACCGCCAGCACGAAGACCATCCCGGCGGACACACCGCGGAACGCCGCGCCGACCTTGCCGTTGGCAAGGCCCACCATCGAAAGAGCGAACGTCAGGACGGCCAGATTGCGGAGCCTCTCCCCCGCCTCTTCATGCTCGTGGATGATGTCGTGGTCGACGACGTCCTCAACGACCTCCTCTTCGTCTTCTCCCGTCTCGACGGCGATCACCGAGGACACGGTAAAGACGGCCATCAATGCCACGATGAGGCTCCAGCCTTTCCGCATCGAAGCGCCTCGCTTGACGGCGACCATCACTCCGATGACGAAGACCGGGACCAGCATCGCGAGGGCCATCGGCATGTGAATGACGGCAGGATGGAGAGGGTCTGGCAACATGGTTGGATCCGGTTGAGGTCTGTGGAGACGTCGACGTGTCGTTGGCCCGGTGAGAGAACGATCGGGAGCTACGGTGCCAGGCCAACGGGGCAACTCACCCCGGTCCCCCCGATGCCGCAGTAGCCGTCGGGGTTTTTGGCCAGGTACTGCTGATGGTAGTCCTCGGCGTAGTAGAACTGTGGAGCGTCGAGGATCTCGGTGGTAATGGCCCCGTATCCCGCGGCGGTCAAGCGCTCCTGGTACCGGTCGCGGGACGCTTCCGCCTCCGAACGTTGTGCCTCGTTGCTGGCGTAAATCCCGGAGCGATACTGCGTTCCCACATCGTTCCCCTGACGCATTCCCTGTGTGGGGTCGTGATTTTCCCAGAACGCACTCAGCAGAGCACCAAAGCCGATCACGCCCGGGTCGTAGACGACCAGGATGGCCTCGGCGTGCCCGGTCTGTCCCGAGCAGACTTCCTGATACGTGGGGTTGGGGGTCGGGCCGGCGA
>JBDHIK010000264.1:0-2180 GCA_039587475.1 Gemmatimonadota bacterium
GACCCGGGTCACGCTGCCCGGCTCCTTCTATCTGGCGCTCATCGCGTTGGTGCCATTCTGGATCTTCGACATCTTCAACATCCAGACCTTCTTCTTCGGGGGGACGGGGCTCCTGATCGTCGTGGGTGTGGCGTTGGACACGGTGCAGCAGGCACAGCAGCACCTGCTTCTGCGGCACTACGATGGCTTCATGAAGAAGGGGCGGGTGAAGATGCGGGGGCGGCAGCGGTACATGTAGGGACTTCTGTAGTGGGGCGGCGCACCGCGTGTCGCCCCTCTCTCCAGACCGCTGCGGCCGCGGCCGGACTGGATGGTACACCGGGTCTTACGGCCTTCGCTCGGCGCCGGCGCCTTTGGATCGCCTGGCGCCGAGTCTTACGATAGGGGCGACACGCGGCGCGCCACCTCACCAGGGTGGGGCCATGTTCCGCCGAGGCCCACGCAGTTGGGGATAAAACGGGTCGGCCGCTGGCCGGCAAGGCGGAGGCTGCGCTCCGCCGCTACGACTGGACGGGATCGCCATGGTCATCATTCTTCTCGGACCGCCGGGCGTCGGTAAGGGCACCCAGGCGAAGATGCTCATCGACGCGACGGGCATGCGGCACATCTCGACGGGAGACTTGCTGCGGGCCGCGCGCAGGGAGGGCACGGAGCTCGGCCTGAAGGCCCAGGCGTTCATGGACGCCGGAGAGCTCGTCCCCGACGAGGTGATCATGGGCATGGTGGCCGCAGTGCTGGAAGCGCTGGACGCCAACCAGGGCATCATCTTCGACGGATTCCCCCGCACCAGCGTACAGGCCGAGGGCCTGGCGCCCGTGTTGGACGCCGTGGGCCGACAGGTCGACGGGGTCGTGGTGCTGGACGCCGGCGACGAGGTGATCGTGAAACGGCTATCGGGACGACGCAGCTGCGAGGATTGCGGAACGGTCTTCAACGTCCATTTCACACCACCGACCACGGACGGCACGTGTGACCGATGCGGCGGCGCGCTGGTGCAGCGGGCCGACGACCGCCCTGAGACGGTGATGAACCGACTCGACGTTTATCGTGAGCTTACGGAACCGCTGATCCGGTTCTACGAGGCAAGCCCCGCGCCGGTCTGGACCGTCGAGGGGGACGGGGCGCCGGAAAGCGTCGCGGCGGCCGTGCTGGCGGCCGTCGACAGCGCCCGCGTGGCCTCCACCCAGGAGTGAATCGAGCGTGATGTACCTCAAGACAGCCCAGGAAATCGACGTCATCGCTCGCGGTGGAGCCATCATCGGGGCCCTGTTCCAGCAACTCTCGTCCCGGGTCCAACCCGGTGTGACCACCCTGGAGCTCGACACATTCTGTGATGACTTCATCGTCTCTCACGACGGCGCAGAACCTGCCTTCAAGGGGCTCTACGGATTCCCGGGCAGCGTATGCATCTCGGTGAACGAAGAGATCGTCCATGGCATCCCGAGCGGTCGCCGTCGCCTGAACGAGGGAGACATCGTCAGCGTGGATGTGGGTGTGCGCCTTCAGGGGTGGTGCTCGGACTCCGCGTTCACCTTCCCCGTCGGTGAGATCGACGGGGAGACGCAGCGCCTACTCGACGTGACCGAGGCGTCCCTGGGAGCGGCCATCGCGGCCAGCGTCGTGGGCAACCACATCGGCGACATCGGCGCCGCGGTGGTAGAGGCGGTGCGGGGCACCGGAATGAGCATCGTCCGCGATCTGGTGGGACATGCCGTGGGCCGGGAAGTTCACGAGGATCCTCAGGTCCCGAACATCGGCCGCCCGGGCTTTGGCGCTCCCTTACGAGACGGCATGGTGCTGGCGATCGAGCCCATGATCAGCCTCGGATCGGACCGGATCAAGACGCTGGCTGATCGCTGGACCGTGATCACCGAGGACCGCACCCGCTCTGCCCATTTCGAGCACACGGTCGCCATCACGGCGGACGGTCCGCGCATCCTGACCGCCGCCGGAGACCCGGCCCATTCAGGGGCCGTCTGAGGACGCGTTGCGCGTTCCCAGAAGGATGGTTCGAGGGGTAGCGCGACGTCGATTTTCAGCCGCTTGAAGGCCTGTGCGGTTCTAGTTACTATTATAAGCTCTGCCACAAACGTAGGGAGTTGGCGTTCATGAAGGTCAGAAGCAGTGTCAAGCCGATGTGCGAGCATTGTAAGGTGATCAAGCGGCGCGGTGTCGTTCGG
>JBDHIK010000102.1:0-9944 GCA_039587475.1 Gemmatimonadota bacterium
TTCAGCCTCCGGGCGACTCCGCTGCTCGATGAGATGGTCGGGTCCATTCGACCGATCCTCCTGGTCCTCCTCGGCGCCGTGGTGTTCGTGCTGCTCATCGCCTGCGCCAACGTCGCTAATCTGCTTCTGGTCCGGGCCCACGGGCGCGAGCACGAGCTGACGGTGCGGGCCGCCCTCGGCGGCGCCCGGAAGGACCTGCTGCGCCAGATCCTCGGCGAAAGCGTGGTCCTGGCGCTGGCCGGCGGCGCCCTCGGGATCGTCGTGGCCTACGGTGGACTGGCGCTGTTGCTGGCGCTGGACCCGCCAAACGTGCCTCGGCTCGAGACGGTGGCCATCGATCGCGGCGTTCTCGGCTTTGCGCTGATGGCCTCGATCCTGTCAGCGATGCTGGCCGGCCTCTGGCCGGGGCTCAGGGTCCGCAATCTCAACGGGGCCGACGTACTCCGGACGCGGTCCGGATCGCAGGGGTCCCGTCAGCGCGCCGGCGGCGTGCTGGTGGTGGTCCAGGTGGCCCTGTCCCTGGTGCTCCTGGCCGGCGCCGGACTGTTGCTCAGGAGTTTCCTGGCGCTCAACGAGGTGCGGCCCGGCTACCAGACCGAAGGTGTGCTCACGCTGGCCGTGGCGCCTTCGGATCGCTACGACAGCAACGAAAGCGTCGTCGGGTTCTTTCGTGAACTCGAAGAATCGGTGGCCGCGCTTCCGGGCGCCGCCGCCGTCGGCAGTTCGGTCAGACTGCCGCTGGCCGGTGGACTCCTCACCGGGCCGTATACCACGGAGGAACGGCTGGCCCGGGGCGACCCCGAGACCGAAGCGGACTGGCGGCCCATCACGCCCGGCTACCACGACGCCATGGGCACCCGGCTCCTCGCGGGCCGGGGCTTCACGCCCTTCGATGGCAAGGACGTGGTGGTGATCGATGAACGCATGGCCCGGCTGGCCTGGCCGGACGCCGACCCTGTCGGGCGACGCATCCGGACCACGCCCTTCAGCGGTGATCCCGAATGGGCCACGGTGATCGGGGTCGTGGAACACATGCGGCACGACGGGCTGGCCGAGGACGGGCGCGAGACGATCTTCTGGCCCATCGACAACTGGGTCGGTTCGGGCATGCAACTCTATGTGGTCGTGCGGACCTCGGGAGATCCGACGGCCCTGGTCGGTCCCGTTCGAGACGTCGTCCGGGGCCTGGACCGCAACGCGCCGATCTCCAAGGTGCGAACCATGGAGACGCTGGCGTCCGACGCCATGGCTCCGGTCAGGTTCTCGATGTCGCTCATCGCCATCTTCGCCGCGGTGGCGGTGGCCCTGGCCGGCATCGGCCTTTACGGGGTCCTCGCCAATCTCGTGCTGCAGCGCACCAACGAGATCGGCGTGCGGCTGGCGTTGGGCGCCACGGCCCAATCGGTGTTTGCGCTGGTGGTCCGGCGCGGCATCGGACTGACCGTCGCCGGGCTGGCCTTCGGGGTCGCGGGTGCGGTGGTGGCGACGCAGGTGCTGCGGGGGCTGCTGTTCGACGTGCGGCCCACCGACCCGGCGACCTACGCCGGCGTGGCCCTGCTCCTGCTGGTCGTGGCACTCGTGGCCAGTGCGTTGCCGGCCTGGCGCGCCATGCGGATCGCTCCGGTGGAGGCCTTGCGCGAGGAGTGAATCGGGCGGACGGCGTCCGGCCCGCTATTCCTTTTCGATTTCCCGCACCTCGATGGTGCCGCCGAAGGCGATGTGGGGTGACTGGCGCGCTACGCTGACGGCTTCGTCGTAACTCGCTGCCCTGATCAGGAAGAAGCCGCGGAGCGCCAGGGTACTCGGGTCCGCTGCGGACAGTGGCTGGTCTCGCACCCACTCGCCGCCGTCGTCGCTGAGCTTCTCGGCGGCCACCAGGATGCCCTCGCTCTCGAGGTCGCGCTCCCAGGCGAGGTAGGCGGGCAGCAGCGGCGTGCCGGGAGATTCGCGGTTCGCCACCGCGCCTCTGATGACCAGCAAGTACGATTGGCTGGGCGCGTCCAGGTCACGGCCGGCCGGCTCGGTGCCGTTCGTGGTGAGCCGGCCGAACAGCGCGCCTCCCAGGAGAAGCCCCGCAGCCGCGGCGACTCGAAGGCCCAGCGGCAGCGCCTTCCGGCGCCGGCGCTCCAGCTGGCGGCCGAACCGGATGAACGTTTCACCGGACGGGGCCGGCGTCTCGACGGCCTCGAGCCCGCGCCACAGTGAGCGCATCTCGTCCGCCTCGGCGGCGCACGTGGCGCAGCCCGCCAGGTGCGTCTCCAGTTCCGCCCGTTGTCGCGCTTCCAGTCGATCCATGAGCGAATCGACGACCAGGTCGATGGCAGTTTCGCACGTCATGACTCTTGCTCCAACTCGAGAACGATACGGCGTAGCTCGCGCATGGCGCGGTGCGCTCGCACCTTGATGGCTCCGACCGATTCCTCACACAGCTCTGCGATCTCGCGGTACTTGAGGCCCTCGTAACGGCTCAGCACCAGCACCTCACGCATGGGTGCCGAGAGTTGAGCCAGAGCCAGGTGCAACACCTCCCGCTGTTCGGGGTCGGCCTTGCCGTCCGTCATGTTGAGCGTGGGGTCCTTGGCCATGGATTCCTGCCGTTCCCGGTCGCGCTTTCGCGCCGAGTTGTGGTCCATGCAGCGGTTTCTCACGACCCGGTAGAGCCAGGTCGTGAACCGCGATGTCCCGCCGAAGCTCTTGCCGTACTTGATCACCCGCAGGAAGCTCTCCTGCGTCAGGTCCTCGGCGGCGGCGGCGTCCCCGGTGAGGCGGTAGCACAGCCGGTGGACCCGGCCGTGGTGGCGAGTGAAAAGCGTACCCACCGCGTCCAGGTCGCCGGCCTGTGCCGCCAACATGAGGTCCTGATCGCTGCGGTCAGCCGTCATGGTCGAGCCCGTCGGCGCTGTGTGTTGATCCACGACCCCTTGGACCCCGGTCGCGGCGGAAAGGTTACGACGTTCCGCGTCGGTAACCTCCTGGCCGTCTCGTCGGTCGAAAGGAGCACAAAGGAGGAGATCATGCGTCTCTCGACATTCTACCTGCTGGGGACCACGGCGCTATTGGTGACGCCGGCCCCGGCACAGACCGCCGCTCATCCTGACTACGTCCGTTTGTCCCTGGCCGAGGAGTTGGCCCTGGCCCGGAGCGCCGGACCGGAGCAGGTCTCGGCCCAGGCCACCATCTGGCGGTTGCAGGATGGGGAGTACCTGGTGGCCAAACAGGGCAGCAACGGCAACCACTGCTTCGTGATGCGCAGCATGCAGCAGAGCCTGGAGCCCATCTGCTACGATGAGGAAGGTGCCCGGACCGTCATGCAGTGGGAGTTCAAGCACCTGGAACTGCGGTTGGCGGGCCTGTCGCCCAAGGAGATCGATGCCGCCCTGGCAGACGCGCTCATCTCGGGCAAGCTGCCGCTCCCGTCGCGTCCGGCCATGTCCTACATGCTGTCCTCGGGACAGCGGTTGTTCAATTCCGAGACCGGGCGCAGTGTCGGCAACTGGAAGCCGCATCTGATGCTGTACGTTCCGTACCTTACCTCGGAGCAATTCGGGCTGACCGAGGGGACGCCGTCGATGTTCGTCTATCGGGGTGGCACGCCCAGGGCCCACCTGATCACGGTGGTTTCTGACTTCGTCCATCCCGAAGGGAGTTGAGGCGGGGGAGAAACTCGGGCGCGGAAGGCCACTCCACCTCCCGAGCCACGATGGGGGCCGCCACCGGGAATGCGGCCCTCTTGGTCAGGAAGGCGGCCCAGGTCTAGTTGGGGCCCCACCAGTTCTGCTGCCGGCGATCGGTGCCGGACGCCGCGCTGGAGGCGGCCGAGGCGGCCCGCTGCGATACGGCCCCCGCTGACTGGTCGTCCTCGTCGATGGCGTTCTGCTCGGCCCATACCGTCAAGGCCGCGTCGACTTCCTCGACGTCCATCGAGTCGTCACAGGGGAAAACCTCGCAACGGCGGCCCTCGACCATGAGGTACCACATGGCCGGCACCGCTTCGCGGTCCCGCTTCTCGTCGGCCGGGATCTTGTCGTATGAGACAAAATGGAACTCCCGGTCTTGAATGACGATGTGCCGTTGCTGGGGTTTGAATGCGGGCATGAAGCCTCCAGTGGCAGGATTGACGCACCGGAGACGGCGAGAAACCGGCCAGCAGCGACGTCAGAGATGTCGAAAGATAACCCCCCCCGGAAGGCCGTACGGTTGGGGCAAGCCGGCCTTTAGAAACCGCCGAGTCCTGGGGTTCCGTATTGGTGTCATTATGACTATTGTCAGACTGACACTATTACCAGGATGCAGACCATGACCGGCGCCAGGCCCGATCCCGCGGACCATGTCCCTCTCAAGCCGTTGGTGTTTCACATCTTACTCGTTCTGGTGCAGGGCGAGCGACATGGCTACTCGATCGTGAAGGAGGTGGCCGCCAATACTGATGGTAGCCTGAAGGTCGAGCCCGGCAATCTGTACCGGACCCTCAGGACCATGTTGACTCGTGGCCTGATCGAGGAGATGCCCGAGCGGCCCGACCCGGATCTGGACGACCAACGGCGCCGCTACTTCCGAATGACACGCCTGGGCGACGACGTGCTGCGGCTGGAAGCCGCCAGGATGGAGCAACTCGCCAGCGCGGCCCGCTCTGAATTCGCGGCGGTGGGACACGAGGGGCCCAACTGATGGCCCCCGTGGCGCGGCGGGTCTACGGTATGCTGTTGTGGGCCTACCCGGCCGAGTTTCGATCGGAGTTCGGCCGCGCGATGACGCAACTCTTCGCCGACCAGTTGGCGGACTGTCGGACGGTGCTGACCCGGGTGCGGCAGTGGAGCCGGACGCTCGGCGACGTGCTCTACCACGGCCTGGCCGAGCGCTGGTTGTTGCTGCGCGGCGAAGTGGCAGAGGTGCGTGCAGCCGTCCGCGATCCCGGCCGCACGCCCCTGCCGGGGGATCCATGGTGGCGCCGAGGTGCGCGCTCACTGGCGTTCGCCTGGAGGAAAGTGTGGCAGCGCCCGGTCTTCGCGGTGGTGGCCATTCTGACGCTGGCGCTCGGCATCGGGGCCAACACGGCGATGTTCTCGGTGGTGAACGGCGTGCTGTTGCGTCCATTGCCGTTCCCCGAGAGCGACCGCCTGGTGTTTCTGACCGAAGACATCGGCATCTCTCTGCCGGACGCCGTCGACTGGCGCGAAGCCAGCGAGACGTTGTCCGGTATCGCGGCGCTGACCTATCGCTGGGATCTCGATCTCACCGGCGATGGTCGACCCCCGGATCGACTGAACGGGTCCACGGTCGAAGCGGGGCTCTTCCAGGTTCTGGGTGTGGAGCCGTTGCTGGGCCGGGTCTTCAGTTCCGAAGAGGACCAGGTGGGTGGACCGTGGGTGGCGGTCATCAGTGAGGCCTTCTGGCGCTCGCGTTTCGGCGCCGACCCGGGCGTCATCGGCCGGTCCATGACGCTGAGCGACAACGCCACCGAGATCATCGGCGTCATGCCGGAGGCATTCGACCTGACCGAAGGGGACATCGACCTGTGGGTCCCAATCGCCGTCGTCACGCCGTGGGCCCCGGCCGAGCGCGGGTCGAATCACCTCCTCGCCGTCGGCCGCATGGCCCCGGGGGTGACGTTGCCCGAGGCCCAGGCGGAGATGGTGGCGCTCACGACCGCGCTGCAGGAGGAGTTCCCCAGGAGGAACGCCGGCAAGATCTCCCAGCCCATCCCGCTTCGGGAGGCCATCGTCGGCTCCCAACGCACGGCGCTCCTGACGCTGCTCGGTGCCGTCGGTCTGGTGCTTCTCATTGCAGGCGTCAACCTCGCCACGCTGCTGCTGGTGCGGGCGTCTTCCCGGGAGAGCGAAATCGCGGTGCGCATGGCCCTCGGGGCCCGGCGCGGCGCCATCGTTCGTCAGGCCCTGTCGGAGAGCGTGGTGCTGTCATGCCTCGGAGGCGGCCTCGGCCTGGCCTTTACGGTGGTCGGCATCGATGCCCTCATCGCGTTCGCGCCCGATACGCTGGCCCGCACCGGTGAAGTCCGGGTCGACCTGGCCGTGCTGGGCTTCACCGTCCTGGTGACCGTGGGGACGACGCTGGTGTTCGGCATGCTCCCGGGGTGGTGGTCGTCGCGGACCGACCCCGCCTCGGTGATCCATGCGGCCGGCGGCCGGGCCACCCGCGGCCAGCATCGTCTGCAGGGCCTGCTGGTCGCGGGCGAGATGGCGCTGGCCTTCGTCCTGTTGCTCGGCGCCGGGCTGATGGTCCGCAGCATGAGCCAGCTCGAGCGCGTCGAGTTGGGCTTCGACACCAACGTGCTCACGGCCGACCTGTCACTCCCGCCGTCGCGCTACGGCGCTTCCGAGCTGGAGCGCCAGACCGAGGCGTTCACCGCCATCGTCCAGCGTCTCAACGAGACGCCCGGGGTGGCCATCGCCGCCTCGGTCATCGGACCACCCCTCAGCGGTCAATACATCGGCAACTCCGTGCTGTTCGAGGGACGGACGCCCGCCGAGCCCGGGGAGGAGCCGGGCGCTCGCAATCGGCCCGTCGTGGGCGACTACTTCCGGGCGATGGGCGTGCGCCTGGTGAAAGGCCGCGCGTTTCAACCGGGTGACGTCGCGGGAGAGCCGGTGGCCATCATCAACGAACGGTTCGCTCGTGAGTACTGGCCGGACAGCGATCCCATCGGCCAGCGCATCGCCTGGATGGACTCCGAGACACCGCGCTGGCTCCGCATCATCGGCGTGGCGGAAGACAGCAAGGTCAGGAGCCTGCGCGACCCGGACGCTCGCGCGGTCTACACCCTGTATGCCCAGCGGCAGGCCGTGTGGCAACGGTTCGGCTCGCTCGTCGTGCGCTCGACCATGCCGTTGCCGGCTCTTCAGGAGCTGGCCCGGGAGGCCGTAGCGGCCTACGACCCGCTCCTTCCGGTGGCCAACCTCGTGACCATGGAGTCGCGGCGCTCGCTGTCCATAAGCCGGGAACGGTTCCTGACCCGTCTCCTGGTGCTGTTCGCCGGGGTGGCCCTGGTCATGGCGGTGCAGGGGATCTATGGCGTGCTGGCCTTCATGGTGGCGCAGCGGCGCCGGGAGATCGGCGTCCGCCTGGCCATGGGGGCTCCCCCCAGGCGCGTTCTGGGCAGCGTCGTGGGGCGGGCCATGCGACTGGCGGCGATCGGTGCCATGGTGGGCGCCGTGATCGGCCTGCTGTCGTCCCGGGTGCTCGACAGTCTGGTGTTCGGCGTGGGGACCTCGGACCCGGTCACCTTCACCGCGGCGGCGGTCGTGGTGTTGACGGTGGCGCTCCTTGCCAGTGTGCTGCCGGGCCGCTCGGCCCTTCGGACCAACCCGGTGGAGGCGCTGCGGGCCGAGTAGCGGCCGCCTCATGGCCCTGAGCCCGGGATGAACCGGGATCGGGGGGGTGGGGCCGGCATGCCGGTCCCTGCGGTCATCGCTGGCGTGGAGTGCGGCGCCAGGGCATCTTACGAGGCGATGTGACCGGCCCCACCCGGCGGCCGGCACTGCCCATGGCCCACGCCGAACGTCAGCTCGACTATGTCACCAATCGACCGTCTCACCGCGGCCCTGTCCGGTCGCTACACCATCGAGCGCGAACTCGGCGCCGGCGGCATGGCGACGGTGTACCTCGCCAGCGACATCAAGCACGACCGCTCGGTGGCGCTCAAGGTACTCCGACCCGAGTTGGCCGCCGTGATCGGGGCCGAGCGGTTCCTGGCCGAGATCAAGACGACGGCCAATTTGCAGCACCCCCACATCCTGGCCCTGCACGACTCGGGAGAGGCCGACTCCTTCCTCTATTACGTCATGCCGTACATCGAGGGCGAGTCATTGCGGGACCGCCTGAACCGGGAGAAGCAGCTCCCGGTCGATGAGGCGGTGCGTCTGGCGTCCGAAATCGCCAGTGCGTTGGACTATGCTCATCGCCACGATGTCATCCACCGGGACATCAAGCCCGAGAACATCTTGCTGCAGGACGGCTCGGCGCAGGTAGCCGATTTCGGCATCGCCCTGGCAGCCTCCAAGGCCGGTGGCACCCGGATGACCGAGACCGGCATGAGCCTGGGGACGCCCACGTACATGAGCCCTGAACAGGCCATGGGCGACCGGGAGCTGACCGCGCGGAGCGACGTCTACGCCCTCGGCGCCACGCTGTACGAAATGCTGACCGGTGAACCGCCCTTCGGCGGCCCCACGGCCCAGGCCATCGTGGCCAAGGTGATGACGGACGATCCCCGTACGCCCACCGAGTTGCGCCGCTCGGTCCCGGTGTCGGTCAGCACCGCGGTCCTCAAGTCGCTCGAGAAGCTCCCGGCCGATCGGTTCGGATCCGCGGCGGAGTTTGCCTCGGCGCTGTCCGACCCCGCATTCAGCGTCCGCACGGCCACGATCGCGCTGGCGGGGTCTGCCACCTGGCAGCAGCGGCTCGCCGTCCCCCTGGCGGGCGCGCTGGTCATCCTGCTGGGGCTGCTCGGCTGGGCCCTGACCCGATCGTCGTCGGTCGAGGCACCGGTGATGCGGTTTGCCATCCGCTTCGATCCGGGGGAGGCGTTGTTCTTCTCGGGTCTGGTCAACCCGCGCCGTGTGGACATCGCGCCCGACGGTTCCGGGTTGGTCTACGTCGGGGTCGACTCGGCGCCGATGAGGCTCCCCAGCAGTCGTGCCTCGTCAGCGGCCGGCAGCGGCTGGAAGCTGTGGTACCGACCCTTCGATCAACTCAACGCGCGCGCGCTTCCCGGCACCCAGGGAGCCTGGGCGCCGACGGTCTCGCCCAACAGCGAGCAAGTGGCGTTTCTCATGCCTGGTCCCATCACGACCATCAACGTGATCACGCTGGCGGGTGGTCCACCGCTGGTGGTGGCGGAAACGGAGACCGCCGGGGCCTTGTCCTGGGGGCCGGACGGCTGGCTGTACTTCATCGCCCCGGACGGGACGACCCTGAGGCGTGTCTCCGCCGGCGGCGGTGAGGTGGAGGAGGTCGTGGTCCTCCGGACCGAGGGTGGGGCCTCGTTCAGTCACCCGCGCATGCTTCCCAACGGCCGCGGGCTCATTGCTACGGCCCAGGGCGGTGACCTGGCCTCGGTGGCGCAGAGTACCAACGACCGGGTGACGACGACCCAGACCATCAACGCCACGTCGCAGCTGCATTTCATCGATATCGCCACCGGGGAATCCCGGGGGGCCATCGGCGGCGTCGGCGCGCAATACTCCCCTTCCGGCCACCTGGTGTTTCTCACCGCCGAAGGCACCCTGATGGCCGTCCCTTTCGATCAAGACCGGCTGGAAGTGACGGGCCAGGCCCAGGCGTTGGTGGCGGACGTCGGGGCCCGATCGGACGGTTGGAATGACGTGAGTATCTCCGGGACCGGGACGCTGCTCTACGCCGGGGCCGGGTTCAACGCACCCGAGGAGGTCGTGTGGGTGGGGCGGTCCGGGGAGAGCGGCAAGGTCGACCGGGAATGGACTCGGGAAGTCGAGTTCGAGGCCGTGACCGTTTCACCGTCGGGATCCCACCTGGCGCTCGAAATCGTCGATCCCGCGACGAATCAGGAGGATATCTGGGTCAAGCAGCTCGACAACGGTCCGTTGTCGCGACTCACGTTCGCGAGTAGCAGCAACCGGAATCCCGTGTGGACCCCCGATGGTCGCTCCGTGACCTACGTCTCGGAGCAGTTCACCATCCTCAGCAAGCGGGCAGATGGGAGCGGAGCCGAGAGCCTGATCTTGCAGTCCGACCTCCCCGTCACCACGGTCGTGTGGTCGCCCGATGGCGAGTCACTGGTCCTGAGCACGGCGGGAGGCCGCGGGGACGACATCCTGGTGTTCCGACCCGGGATCGACAGTGCCCCGCGTCCGATCCTGGACTCCCCCTTCAACGAGTTCGAACCGATCATCAGCCCGGACGGCAGGTACCTGGCCTACGTGTCGGACGAATCGGGCCAACGCGAGGTC
>JBDHIK010000265.1:0-2160 GCA_039587475.1 Gemmatimonadota bacterium
CACACCTGGTGCCGCGCATTGGTACCCGTCTAGGGAAGCCGGCAGCGTCAACCCCAGCAACAGTCTGTCAATCGCAGCGATCTTGCTGATTCGCCAGGGTCTATCGCAAGTCCGGTACCGGGCCGCTCCATTCCTCGAGCCGGTGAAACGTGGCACGCTCCTTGCTCAGAATGGGTTGGGTAGGCTGCCCAATGGGAACGCCGGCTTTCAGCCGGCGCAACCCGGGTCCAGTGCAAGGGGTGCTGGAGAATAGGCAGAGCAAGGACGGAAAACCAATGGTCTACGCTATGAATCAAACCCGACTCCGACCTCCGGTAGGCGGATTCGTGCTGGCTTCGGCCATGATGCTGCTCTTTACCGGCGGCCTGCTCCCTGCTCATGCCCAGCCCACCGTCAACGGGCTGTTCTACGGTGACGGAGACGACGCCAAGTACGCGCTGTGGAACACCTCCTATTACACCAGCAAGCTCTACGTCCAGTACCACGCGCCGACGACCACGCTCTATGTCGCCCTAGTGGTTGATCGCTCGGTCAACGACAACGTCTTCGGCTCCGATGACTTCGCGGCCTACTCCGGCGACTACATGCAATCCGCCGATTGGGGCCAAGGCCCCGGGCAACAGCGCGGCGCCAACACCCTGACCGACTCCGAGTTCGCCTCCTTCTCCTTCGCCTGTGCCGAGAACAGCCCGAGGGAGTGGCAGTGGCAGCAGGGCTACGCTTGCCTGGATGGAACCGGGCCCGACTGGAAGGCGGACGAGACCTGCGGCGCCAGCGGCGTATTGCTCAACGGCTTCCCTCCCGGCTATGACTCGGTGACCTCGTTCGCGGTCAACATCAACACCTACAACGCGCAGAGCCCCAAGCTCTGGGACCGAGACGCCTTCGGCACCACGACCGCCGACTGGCGCTCGCCCTACTCTTTCACCGACCCTGCCACGGTGCCTCCCTCCAACCCCAACACGGTGGTCGGTTTGGAAGGCTACCCGCCGGGGACTGATCCCGACCCGCAACTCAGGTACAACTCAACCTATCTCTACGAATGGCCGATGGTCTACGAGTGGTCGATGGACGTCGGCCCCACGGGGGCAAACTGCGCCAACCAGGCGCTCTTCCTGGTTACCGGGGCCTCCCACCACTCGCCGATGAAGGCAGGAGTCGAAGGCGAGTTCGACGACGAATGCGGCGAGGAGAACGACTGTTTCCCGCCCGACTCCCCGAATCCGCTCTCCGATTTCGGCGACCTTCCCCACGATGGCGTCGACTTCTTCTACACCACGACGACCGCGCAGGGAGGGCCCCGCCACCCGATCCTCGCCAACGCCCCCTACCTCGGGTCGGCGGTCGAGGTCGAGGCCGACGGCACGCCCAGCGCCGATGCTTCCGGCGACGGCCCCGAAGAGGATGGACTGGTGGGACTCTCCCCGACCGATGAGTGGACCCCAACCTCGACGCAGACGATCACCGTCGAGGTAACCAACGCGTCCGACGGCGCGGTCCTGGAGGCCTGGTTCGACTGGAGCAGCGACGGCGACTTTGACGACCCTGGCGAGTACTTCACCTGGCCTATCAACGAGTCCGGCACCAACGACGCGGGTACCCACGAATACGAACTCGAGATCGAGGTCGGCGCTGCCTTTACCTCTCCCACCAACGACTTGGCGGTGCGTTTGCGGATCTACTCCAGCGCCGACGCCGCGCCGGGCGGCACTCTGACGAATGGCACCTACAGCGGTGGCTCTCTGGGCAATGGCAACTACAACGGTGTCGCCGGAGACGGTGAGGTGGAGGACTACATCACCTCCGGGCCCGGTACCCTACCGGTCACCCTCAACGCCTTCGACAGCACTCCCGGCGCCGGCGGCATGGCGACGGTGCGCTGGCAAACGGCCAGCGAGACCGCGAACGTGGGCTTCGAGATCCTGGGCCTGGTGCGCGGCGACTGGCGCCCGTTGAGCGAGTTCGTGCCCAGCGCCGACATGAACTCGGCGCTACCCAAAGAGTACGAGATCGAGATCCTCCTGCCAGAGGGCGTCCAGACGCTCGAGCTGGTGGACTACGACACGCACGGGCGACCGGAGCGCTTTGGCCCGTTCCTCCTCGGTGCCAGCTACGGCGAGTTCCAGGAGCCCCAACGGATCGACTGGCAGCAGCCGCGGG
>JBDHIK010000103.1:0-9885 GCA_039587475.1 Gemmatimonadota bacterium
GACAGACGGGCGGCGCCGTATCCCAGACCGCCGCCGACGAAGAACCCCTGGCGATGCGGGGCCGCAATGGTGATCTGGCTGTGGCCGGAAGTCGGCGCCAGAAGCAGACAGAGAACCAGGGCAAGATAGACTCGTGACATAACCAACTCGACAGAGTGGGAATGAGTGTCCGCATACCATGGTTCGGGACAGCCCCCTGCCCCGAACCCCGTGCTGGAACGTGCCACGATTGTCCTGGAAATGGTGTGACCCGGGTCACAGGGGTCTTTGGATCAGGCGAGCGGCCCCATCGAGCCTGGCCAAGCCAGGTTCCGGGGACCGCCCATGAAGGGGCGAAGCGTCCGAAGAACGTCACCGGGGAGCGGGGCCGAAACTCCGCTCCCCAGGTATTCCTTGCTACCGTGCGCTACCAGCTGCTGCTATTCGAGGTACTCCTCGGGAATGGGACTCCCGGGAGACTCGTTTTCCCAGAAGATCGTCACGACCCACCAGCGGCTGCCGTCGTTCCATAACTGAAAGGAGTTGATCCCGCGCATGAATGGCTCCGCGTCGTCAGCGTTGCGCCGGGACTCGTAGGTACTGAACGCCTGCGCGATGTTACCGAACCGGTCGACCTGGCGCGCCAACTCGGTCTCGAAGAAACCGTTCTGCTCCAGCCAGGGGCCGGCACCGCTGATGTAGTCCTCGACCGACATGACGCGGTGACCGTACTGGCCACTCTGGCCCTGGCCGCTGGGGATCAGCCTCGCGTCATCCACGAAGAGGGACCGCATCCGGTCCCAATCCCGCTTCTCGCCGGCCGGGCCCGAGATCACGTCGTATACCGCCGCCATGATGGCGTCGATGGATTCCACGTCCGCCGGGGCGGCGGCGGGCCTGGGGGCGGCCGCTGCCGAATCGGCCTCGGCGGCCTCCTGAGCAACGACCGGAACGGTCACCGCCGCCAAGACACAGGTGGCCAGAAAGGCCGTCACGCTGGGCTTGATCACGTGTGTTCCTCTCACGAAAGGGTAAACGGAATCTCTCCATCCTACGGAGGCGGCCACCAAAGGGTTCGGCCTCCCGAGTGCTCAATCAAGTCATGAAACCCCAATGCCGGAACCCAACCTACCCCTAGCTCAGAAACCCTCCTCGAACTCGCTCCGTAGAGATGGAGGTGTCCCGGAAATCCCCTGATGCAACCTCCGGCGCCCAGGGGCTGTCAAAGCGGTAGGCGACCAGGATCATCGATTGGACGAGGTGAACATGCGGCAGGTGCACCGTTGGCATTGGGGCCTGGCACAGGGGACAGGGCACGATATCGCACCGGCGACCGGGCTGGTGCTGGCGTTGCTGCTGGCTGCCGCACCCCTGGCGGCGCAAGGCTCCGCCAACTCCAGGGAACGGAACGACCCGGTTCCCGCCGGGAGCGCCAAGTTCGCCGAAGCGCTGCGCCTGGAATCTTCGCAGTTGCGGTTTGACGGTGCCCTCGACGATCCGGCGTGGCGCAGCGCCGTATTCATTTCAGATTTTATCCAGAAAGAACCCAACGAAGGATCGCAACCCAGCGAACGGACCGAGGTGGCGTTCCTGTTCGACGATGGGGTGCTGTACGTCGGGGCCCGCATGTACAACAGCAGCTCGGACTCGGTCGCGGCGCAGTTCTCCCGCAAAGACCAGAACAACGGCAACGCCGCGATGTTGCAGGTCTCCCTGGACACCTACTATGACCGGCGGACCGCCTACACCTTTGCGGTCACGGCGGCCGGCGTGCGGCTGGACTGGTACAATCCGCGGGACCAGGAGTTCAACCGGGACATGACCTACGACCCGGTCTGGCAGGCCAAGACGACCATCGACAGTCTGGGGTGGACGGCGGAGATGGCCATTCCCTTGTCGCAGTTGCGTTTCAACGCCGGCCAGCCGGTCTGGGGTCTCAACATCACGAGGATCATTCCCAACAAGAACGAGCACATCTACTGGTCCTACGTGCCGCGCAACGAGAACGGCTGGGCATCCCGCTTTGGGGGCCTGGACGGCATGGACGACCTGAGCCCCAAACGCCGCGTGGAGTTCTTGCCGTTCGTGGCGTCCGAGGCCCGTGTGACCAGTACCGAACTCGTCGACGGCGGCAGCCCGTTCGAGAGCACGCGGAGCGTGCAGGGCCGTGTGGGCGCCGATCTGAAGATGGGATTCGGCCCCAATCTCACGCTGGACGCGACCGTGCTCCCCGACTTCGGTCAGGTCGACGCCGATCCGGCGGAGGTCAACCTCAGCCAGTTCGAAACGATCTTCGGGGAACGGCGCCCCTTCTTCACCGAGGGCAATCAGTTGCTGCGCGGGCGCGGCAGCATGCCGACCTATTACAACTCGCGGCGCATCGGCCGGGCCCCTCGCGGATCCGTCTCGGGCGACTACACCGACATCCCGGACGTGACGACCATTCTGGGAGCGGCCAAGCTCACGGGACGCCTCCAGTCGGGGTTGTCCATCGGCGCCCTGGGGGCGCTGACCCAGCGCGAGTACGGCCGATTCACGACCGCAGGCGGTCCGATCGACGAGCGCGAAGTCGAGCCGATGACCGGCTACGGCATCCTCCGCTTGCAGCAGGAGTTCGGGGCGGACGCCTCGACCGCGGGCCTCACCCTCACCGGGGTCAGCAGGAACTTCGACAGCGAAGAGATGCGCGTGGTGTTGGCCGACCAGGCCATCACCGGCGGGAGCGATTTTGCGCTCCGATTCCAGGGTGGCAAGTACGAGGTGCGAGGCCACGCGGGCTTCAGCTATGTCCACGGTTCCGCCCCCTCCATCGGGTCCCTCCAGACGGCCAGCGCCCGCTACTACCAGCGGCCGGATGCGGACTACGTCACCTACGACCCGACCCGGACCTCCCTGTTCGGGTACAGCGCCTCCCTGCAGGCCAGCAAGAATGCCGGCAAGCACTGGCTCTGGGGCACCGGGATCTGGGCCGACTCGCCGGGCCTCGAACTCAACGACATCGGCGTCATCCGCCGGGCCGACGACATCCAGAGCTGGTTCTTTCTCAACTATCGCGAAACCGAGCCGGGGGAGACCTTCCGGCGCTACAACTTCTGGATCAACCCCAGCGTGGGCTGGAACTTCGGGGGGATCCGCAAGGACACGGGCATCTGGACCGGGGGCAATCTGACCTGGAACAACTACATGTGGAACAACTTCAACCTGGCCTACCACCCGACGACGATGAGCGACAATCTCACCCGGGGTGGCCCACTGATGCAGAACATCGGGGGATGGCGGGCCCGGCTCAGCTGGGGCAACAACCGGGCGGACAACCTCAACTGGTCCGTCGGTGGCGGGTACAACGACGTCAACTACAGCCAGTCGGTGAATGCCTTCGTGCGCATCGGGGCGCAGCCGAGCCCTCGGCTGCAATTCTCCGTCAGCCCGTCGTACTTCTCCCAAAGCAACGGTCGCCAGTACTACACGCTGCGGGACCAGGGCTCCCAGGCCACCTTCGGCAGCCGGTACATCTTCGCCAACATCGATTTCAGCCAGATCTCGGCGCAGTTCCGCATCAACTACCTGTTCAGCCCGACACTCAGCCTCGAGCTGTACGCGGAGCCGTTCGTCGCTCGCGGGAACTACACGCAGTTCGGCGAGTTGTCGGCCGCCCAGAGCAGCGCGCTCCGCGTCTACGGGGAGCCGGGGACCGGCACCGACATCGTGCCGGTCGTCGGCGGCGATGGCCGGGTGGAAGGCTATGATGTCACCGACCGCGCCTCGACGTCTCCGGGATCGTTCTCGCTTCCGAACAACAACTTCAACACCACCTCGTTCCGGAGTAATCTGGTGCTGCGTTGGGAATGGTCACCAGGCAGCACCGTCTTCCTGGTGTGGCAGCAGAACAAGTCGAGCTTCGCACCGGACGGTTCGCCGCTCGAGCCCGGAGCCCTGTTCGACGCCGTATCGGCACCGGGCCGCAACATCATCGCCATCAAGGCCAACTACTGGATCCCGATGAACTAGGCGGGGCACGGCAGAGAGAAGTGTTGACTGAGGAATAGGAAGGACGCATCATGCGCTCGTACTCGACCGGAGCGCGACGATGCGTCCTTGCTTGGTAACAGCCAGTCTCCTCCTGGCCGCGGCGTGTAGCGGTTCCGCGGAGCAGGGAGCGGTTCGCGGTGAGCGCGAGCGCGACAGCGTGCTGGGACAGTCGCGTTTGCCCGGTGCCCAGGGCGTCCAGGGTGCGCTGGACGCTTCGGACAGCGCGGCCGCACGCTCGGCACGGATGGACTCGATCGCGGGCCAGCAGTGAACCTCGTCGCCCCCCTCCTCGCTATCGGCGCCATGGCCCCGTTACCGATGGCTCCGGTCTCCTGGACGGTGTCGCCCGCGCCATCCGATTCGACCCCGTACGTCGTGGTGCTGGGCGTCGCTCAGGATGGCGGCGTCCCGCAGGCCGGCGGCGCGGACCGAGGCATCCAGCGGTTGGTCGTCTCCCTGGCCCTGGTCGACCCGCGGTCGGGGCAACGCTGGTTGTTCGAGGCCACACCCGACTTCCGGAGCCAACTGCGAACCCTCGATGCCGTTGCACCCGGTCAGGGCCCGGCCCCGGCGCTCGACGGCATCTTTCTGACCCATGCGCACATGGGGCACTACGTGGGCCTCATGTTCCTGGGTCACGAATCGATGGGCGCCCGGGACGTCGCGGTGTACGTTCCAGCGCGTTTCGCCGCCTACCTCACGGACAACGGCCCGTGGAGCCAACTGGTCGCCTACCGCAACATCGACGTCCGGGTGCAACCGCCGGGCCAGGCGGTGCGCCTGAACGACCGGCTGTCCGTGACCTCCTTTCGCGTCCCGCACCGGGAGGAGTTCAGCGAAGTGGTGGGGTTCCGGGTCGAGGGACCCGACCGCAGCCTGCTGTTCATCCCGGACATCGACGGCTGGGACGACTGGGACCGGGCCGGTGTCCGGCTGGAGGACGTACTGGCCACGGTCGACGTCGCCTACGTCGACGGCTCGTTCTTCGCCGACGGAGAGATCCCCGGACGGGACATGTCCGGGTTCCCTCACCCGCGGATTCAGGAAACCATGGAGCGCCTCCAGGCGTTACCGGAACAGGAGCGCGCCAAGATTCGATTCATTCACCTCAACCACACCAACCCTGCCCTGGACCCGGAAAGCCCTGAGGCTCGGGACATCCACACCCGGGGCTTCGGACTTGCCGTTGAGGGAGAACGCGTAGGCCTGTGACCCGGAAGACCTTCACCCCCGTCGCGCTCGGGCAGACCCTGCTGCTGCTGGCGTCATGTGCCAGCCCGGTCCGCGAGGTCACACCCCCGGTACCGGTTCCGGCGCAGGGCGACATCGAAGCCACGGTGTATTTCATCGGTGACGCCGGGGCGCCCCACGAGGGTGGAGAGCCCGTGCTGCAGTCCCTGACGGCGGACCTGGCGACACGGCCTGGTGCGTTGGTCGTCTTCCTGGGAGACAACCTCTATCCCAAAGGCTTGCCCGAGACCGGCGCACCTGACCGCGCCGAATCGGAACGACGGTTGGACGATCAGATCGATGCGGTACTCACAGGCGGGGGCCACGGCATCTTCGTCCCCGGCAACCACGACTGGCAACAGGGCGGAAGCGACGGCTGGTGGCGGGTCCATCGCCAGGGAGAGTACGTGGCCAGTCGCGGCCCCGGCGTCGAGGTGCAGCCCCGGTTCGGCTGCCCCGGGCCGGTGGAGCGCGATGTCGGCTCCCGGATCCGGCTCATCATCCTCGACACCCAGTGGTACCTTCATGGTGGTCCCAAGCCCGGCGCCTGGTCCCCGTGCCGGGTCCATCGCCCCGAGGACCTGGCGGATTCCCTGCAGGCCGCGGTGATGCGGGCCGGGGACCGCGAAGTGCTCGTCGCCGCGCACCACCCGATGCGGAGTACCGGCAAGCACGGCGGCCACTTCACGGCCAAGCAGCACATCTTTCCGCTGACCGAAGGGGCCAGCTGGGCCTGGCTCCCGCTGCCCATCATCGGATCTCTCTACCCACTCTCCCGGCAGTGGGGTATATCCAACCAGGACCAGTCCGGCTCACGGTACCAGCAGATGGTGGCCGGGTTCGACTCCGCGTTCGTCGGTCGGCCACCGCTGGTGTACGCGGCCGGACACGAGCACAACCTCGAAGTGCTGGAGAGCGAGACGGTCCGATATCTCCTGGTGAGTGGCGCGGGATACTACGGCCACACCAGCGCGACCGGCTGGGGTGACGACACCCGGTACGCCGAGGCCGCCTCCGGGTACATGCGGCTCGACGTGTTGCATTCCGGTGTCATCCGCCTGAGCGTCATCACCGTGGATGAAACCGGCGTGGGCACCGAGGCCTTCTCGGCCTTTCTCGAATGAGGGAGGAGTGGCCGATGCGAGACCGGGCACCCAAGAGCAGTCGCGGGCGGGCGGCCTGGACTGTCTGGCTGGTCCTGGGCCTGGCCATCACGTCCGTGACACGGGCGCCGGCTCAACAGAACGCCCGCGTCGACAGCGCCACTCCGGGGGCCCGCTATGAGGCCAGCGGGTTGTACCAGTGGCTGTTCGGGTCGTCGTACCGGGACGTGTGGACCACCCCCATCACCGTGGAGGTGCTGGATCTCAGGACCACAGGCGGTGGGCTGACACCGACCGGGACCGGCGGTGGCCAGCAAACCCTGAATCTGCGCTTCGTGGGCACGGATGGCCTGCCGTACACGTTTCGCGGACTGGACAAGGACCCCACCAGCGTCCTTCCCCCGGCACTCGATGAGACCTTCGCGGAGGACGTGGTTCAGGACCAGGTGAGTTCCGCCTTCCCCACCGCGCCCCCCGTGGTCGAGGTCCTGCTGGAAGCGGTGGGCATCAAGGGCCGCGGGGCACGCCTGGTGATCATGCCCGATGACACGCTCCTGGGAGAGTATCGCGAGCAGTTCGCCGGTCGATTGGGCACCATCGAAACCTGGGCCAACGAACGGGACGGCGGCCGGCCCGGATTCGCCGATGCCACCGACGTGATCAGCACCGACGAATTGTGGCAGCGGTTCCTCGCCGACCCGAGTGCACAGGTCGACCTCGGGACGTTCCTCAAGGCCCGCCTCGTCGACATCCTGGTGGGTGACTGGGACCGGCACCGCGGCCAGTGGCGTTGGGGCAACATCGGTCCGGGGGCGCCGCCGTCGTGGTCGCCGTTCCCGGAGGACCGCGATCAGGCGTTTGCCCGATACGACGGGTTGCTCCTGAGTCTGGCGGGTCCCATCGCGCCCCAGCTCACGAAGTTCGGCGCCACGTATCCCCGGATCCTCGGCGCCACGTGGAACGGCCGCGACCTGGACCGCTGGCTCCTGCCTCGACTGCCAAAGGCCGCGTGGGACTCGGTCGTGGCGACTCTCGAGACCGCTCTCACCGACGACGTGATCGACCGGGCCGTGGACCAGCTGCCCGAGTCCCATCGGGCGCTCCGCGGTGCATTCCTCCGGGAGAGTCTGCGCAGCCGGCGGGACGGTCTCGCCGCCATGGCGGAATCGTATTATCGGCACGTGGTCTATCAGGTCGATCTGCAGCTGACCGACGTCCCCGAAGACGTGCGGGTCATCCGCGAGGATGGGTCCCTCCGTGTCGCGATCCATGCCGTCCGCGAGGGGCGCCGGGATGCGAGCCCCTACCTGGTCCGACGGTTCGACCACCGGCACACGCGCGAAGTCCGGCTCCTGCTGCGCGGCGGAGAGGACCGGGTGAACGTCTCCGGGTCCGGCGGCGGGGTGGTGGTGCGCATCGTGAGCACCGAGGGCGTCAACACGGTGGTCGACTCGGTCCGGGGCAAGCGCAGCTACGTCTATGACAATCGCACCGACTCGCTCCGGATCGAGGGCGCAGTGGACCTGGACGACCGGAAATGGGACGAGCCAGAGGTCGAGCCCGGCGACCTCCCACCACGAGACTGGGGCTCCCTGTCGTTCCCCTTTGGGTGGGTGCAGTGGACGGCGGACCTCGGGCTGACACCGGTGGTCGGCTACGAGCGTCGCCAGTTCGGGTTCCGGAAACAGCCCTTCGCCCAGCAGCACAAGGTGTCGGCAGCGGTCTCCTTCAAGAAGCTCAATGCCCGTGGCGTCTACGACGGCGTCTTCATCCAGGAGGGCGGCAACGACGCGTTCCTGGTGCAGGCACTCGCGTCCGGGATCGAGATCAACAACTTCTACGGGTTCGGGAACGCGACCTCTTCGGCTGGCGGGCGTGACCTCTACAAGACCGACCAGAATGACTTTCGTCTCAACCTGGCCTTTCGCCCCGAGCTGGCCCGCGGGCTGCGAGCCACCATGGGCGTGGGCGGCCGGTTCACGATGACGTCGGAGGACGACACCACGCTCGTCGTCGTCGACCAGCCATATGGCATCGAGAATTTCGGTCAGATCGGCGCGACGGCCGGCATCGAACTCGACCTCCGCAACCGCCCGGTAGCGGCCACCAAGGGGCTGTATGTCCGCCTCGGGGGGTCAGCGTACCCCGGCCTCTTGAGCGCGGCCGACAGCGGAGCGTTCGGGGAGATCAACGGGATCATCACGGCCTATGTCACCCCGGTGCGACAACTCACCATGGCCCTGCGGGCAGGCGGCAAACGGGTGTGGGGGCCGTTCCCCTTTCAGGAATCCGCCTTTCTCGGCGGCCTGGAGAATCTCCGTGGCTACCGCGATCAGCGCTTCGCCGGCGACGCATCACTGTACTTCAACAGCGACCTGCGACTCCACATCGCCGAGTTGTTCGCCGTCGTCCCGGCCAATGTCGGCCTCGTCGGGGTCTTCGATGTTGGGCGGGTCTGGTATCAGGGCGTGTCGGCCGGGGAGGCACACTTCGCCTACGGCGGCGGCATCTCCTTTGCCCCGCTCAAGGACCCGCGAAATGCGTTGGTCCTCGCGGCCGCCGGTGGCGACGACGGTACCGTGTTCTTCTTTCAGCTGGGGTGGGCCTACTAGCCACCCCCCTCAGTGCTGCAGGCGTTCGGGAGCCCGCGGGCTTCGTCCCACGGCCAGCACAAACTCCCCGGGAATCTCATACCCTCGCGCCACACGGTAGGGACGAATCGATTTCAGGTACTCGGCGTGAACCGCACGACGGGTTGCCGCGTCGAACCGCGAGTACGCCAGCGCCACCGGTCCGGCACTGAACACGGCGTCCAGAACGTCTTCATCGGTACGATAGGGCAGCGTGGTGTGAACGCGCTCCACCCGAACGTCCTCGAAGCCCGCCGCGGCCACGCTCCTCAGCAGACTGTCTCCCGCCCCCAGGTCAAAGAACAGGGGGCACACCTCCGAGGACACGCGGGCATCCATGATGGGGAAGATGTCGGCCCAGCCACAGCATTCGTGGCGCCCCCACACCGCCACCGCGACCCTGCCCCCCGGTCGTACCACCCGACGCATTTCACGCAGGGCGGAGACCGGATCCGGGAAGTACATGAGCCCCAGGGCGCAGAGTGCCTTGTCGAAGCTGTCGTCGGGGAGTTGCAGATCCTCCGCATCCATGCGCCGTGCCTCCACCTGCATCATGGCGCGACGACGAGCCTGCTCTCGCAAGAGATCCACCATCCGGGCCGACAGATCGGTCCCGAGGACGGAGCCGGTGGGCCCCACGGTGACGGCGGCCGGGAACGTGACCAACCCGGTGCCGCATGCCACATCCAGCACCCGCTCACCCGGTTGCAGTTCCGCCAATTCGATGAGCCGCACCTGAGCCGGCTCCAGGGGTAGGGCCCAGCAACGCTCGTAGTGACCAGAGGCCTTGTCCCACCCGTAACGCTGGACGCGGCGCATCAGACGGGGCTTCACTGGGCACTCCGGGGGGCCGGACGTCTGACATCGAGATGCCGAACGACCGAGAGCGGCTGGCGGAAGATGTCGAGATAGGA
>JBDHIK010000012.1:0-41281 GCA_039587475.1 Gemmatimonadota bacterium
CGGAGGGAGACCAATGAGACGGACAGCAGTGCGCTGGGTGATGTGTGCGACGCTGGTCCTCGTCGCGGGGAACTGTAAACTGGACGAGTTCGTGATCAGCGGCAGGGACCAACCGGATGGACCGGTGGCGGGTACCTTGCTGGTGGTGCTCACGACGCCGAATGCCGACGACGGAGCCGTGCGGTTCACCCTGACGGGGCCCCAGGTCACGACCCCGCGGCAGGCGTCTTCGAGTTACCTGGTGTTCAGCAGCCAGCGGGCGCCGGGTGAACTCGACATTGCCGTATTCGGCGACGTGCAATCGGAGGCCCTGGTCGCCATGCCGATTCTGGACGTGGCGACCGCGGAAAACTACGGTGTCACCATCACGGCCGTGGCGACCAGGGGCGACACCCTCCGTACCGACCTGTCGGGCTACAGTGTCCTGGTCCAGGTGGTGCCGGACCAGGACCTGGGCAACTAGCCTCCCGCTTGGTCGCGGGCTTCGTCCTGCAGGTTGTCGCTGGCGTAGATGGCGATTTCGACGCGCCGGTTCTGCGCCCGGCCTTCATCCGTGGCGTTTTCGGCCACCGGCTCGGTCTCTCCGAGCCCCATGACGTCAAGGCGATTGTCGGTGACGCCCTGGAGGACGAGGTACGTGGCAGCCGATTGCGCCCGCCGTTGGGAGAGCCGGATGTTGTACTGCTCGCCCCCGACGTCGTCCGTGTGCCCGACGATCAGGATGTTGGTGCCCGGGTATTCCCCGAGGCTGTTGGCCAGATTGCGCAGATTGGTTCGCGCCTCCGGCTTGAGCTCGGCGGAATCGAATCCGAACAACAGGCCCGAAGCGAAGGTGACCTTGATGCCCTCGCCGACCCGCTCGACCGTGGCCCCCGGGATGTTCTGCTGCAACTCAGCGGCTTGCTTGTCCATCTCGTTCCCGATGATGGCCCCGGCCGCTCCCCCAACCACGGCCCCGATGATCACGCCTGCGGCGGTGTTGCCGGCCGCCGCCCCGATGGCGCCTCCGGCGGCCGCCCCGCCGGCAGCGCCAACGGCCGCCCCGGTCTGGGCTTTCGTGGCGCATCCGGCCAGGGTCAGGGCCCCAGCCAGGCACGTGATGGCAAGGAGTGACGGAACGGATCGTCGACGCATGGTAGAGACTCCGGCGATGATTGTGAGGCAGGGGAACAGCTTGACATGCAAGATAGCAACGGTGCCCCAGTGATCGCAGACCCGGTTCTCATCCCGCCGGCCCCGTCAGGGACCACTCGGCTGCCGGATGGGCGTACCCTGGCCTGGTACCGGTTCGGCGCTCCCTCCGGCGAACCGGTGCTGTACTTCCACGGCTTCCCCGGATCCGGGCTCGAGGCCGCCTGGGCCGGGCCGCTGGCCGCGCGTCTCGGGGTGCAGCTGATCGGCATCGACCGGCCCGGCTACGGCGACTCCACGTTCCAAGGTGGCCGCACCATCCTCGGATGGGCCGACGACGTCGCCGACCTGGCTGACGCCCTGGCCTTCGATACCTTCGGCGTCGTCGGGATGTCGGGCGGGGGTCCCTATGCTCTGGCCTGCGCACTCCGACTGCCGGCCCGCGTCACCACCGTCCAGGTCGTGAGCGGACTCGGGCCCGTGTCCCCGCGTGGCTTGGAGCCAGGTATGGCGCGGTTCAATCAGCTGGGCCTGTGGTTGGGGAGGCGGTCCTGGACCGGATGGCTGCTGCAAGCCGGCAGGCCTCTGGTGCATCACGTTCTGACACGGTACCCGGAGCGCATCGTGGCCAGGTTGCGCGCTCAGGGCCCTCCCCGTGACCGGGATGCCCTCGACGCTCTGGGCCCGGTCCTGCAGGAGTCATTTCGCCGTGGGGTCCGGGCCGGCGCTCGGGGCATGGTCGCCGAGGCCGGGCTGTTCGCGCGGTTCTCGGGACGGTGGCTGGCCGAAGTCACGACACCGGTCGAGTGGTGGCACGGAGAGCGCGATCACGTTGTGCCGGTGTCCATGGCCCGCCGTGCGGCGCGAGTCCTGCCGGACTGCCGGCCCCGGTTCTTTCCTGAGGACGGGCACTTCTCTGTGGTGGCCCGCCAGATGGAGGCGGTCCTGGGCGATGGCGGGTCCGAAGGCGTGTGAGCCGGAACCCCGGAGCCGGGGCCGGCCCACACCCACGACGGTCTACTGCTCGACGATGATGAGGTACTTTGATGGACTCCAGAACTCGTCCGGTGATGCGATGACCAGATTGCCGCGAAACTTGCCGTCTTCGTCCGTGGCCGTGGCCAGATGGGCCAGGGCTTGCCGGGACACGATGCGGTAGTCCTGGGCGCTGTCGGGCACGGCGATCTCCAGGTGGTCGCGCCGGTCAATCGGCGTGAAATCTTCCGGCTGCAGGCCACGCGCGGGCACCAGCGCCTTCTTCCCGAAGAACAGGAACTTCGATCCCTCTTCCACGACGAGGCCGCGTTCCTTGAGGTCGTCCTTGCTCCCCACCACGTAGTAGACCGTGTTCTCTCGGCCTTCCATGACCGAGATCGTGTCCTCCAGCGTCAGAACCGTGTCCACCAATGCCACCACTTCGCGTGCCAGTTCCTCGTTTTCCGCGCGGAGGGCGTAGACCCGGGCATTGAGCTGGTCAATGGTCGACTGCTGTGTCTCGACGATTGCCTGGAGGTTGGTGACCGTGGCCTCGAATTCACTCGCCGCCGCCCCGAGCGAGTCACTGCGGCTGGCCAGGCGCCGGATCCGGCTCTGGCTTTCAGCCAGGGTCTCTTCGCGCTCGTTGAGGCGCTGGGTCAGATCACGGATCTGCGCGAGGACGCTGTCGTCATTCACCGCCAGCTGCTGGCTGGGCGATTCTGGCGCCAGGACGACGCCCTGGACTTTGGCCAGCTCGGCGCCGATCTCACTCATCACACGTGTATGCTCCAGCACTTCCTGCAAGAGACTGTCCTTCTGTGCCGACACCAGAGCCAGTTCTTCCAGCTGGGCCCGGTCGCTCTCACTCTGACAGGCCAGGGCGCCGATGACCAGCACCGGCAGTGTCAGGCGTCGTCCCACGGTGTACCACAGCATCGTTTCGTCACTCCCCTGAGAGGTCCCGGGTCCGCTGATAGCTCATGCCACAGGCCGGACCGTGCAGCTCCAACGAAGCTGGAAAGATGGCGTCACGTACCCCTAGGAAGAAGTGGCCTGGATCACCAAAGCCGTCGCCATCCGTAACGACTTTTCCCACAAGCGATTAGGGCGTTAGAACCTGCCGCAGTATCCGGGGTTGCCCGAGCAGGACGTCACGGAGAAGGCGTGGAGCGCAATGCGCCAGCCCTCAGGTTGGCGGCGCCAGACATCGTAATAGGTACCCCGGAGGATGACGGCGCCCCCGTCCGCGGGCCACGACTCCTCCCAGGTGCCGTACTCCGACACCACCTGGTCCGTCCCCGTCGGCAACTGGGGGATGACGGTGTCGATGACGAACCGCAGGCGGAACGAGGGCCTGTTGGCGAAGAGGCGCCCGAACGTTGCGGTGACGGCATCACGGCCACGAAGCTCCACTCGGTCGGAAACGAACAGCGCGCTGTCCAGAACGAGGCGGCCCATGCGCGCCGTGTCCTTCATGGTCAGCGCCGTGTTCCACTCGTGGCGCAGCGTGCCGATCGATGCCTGCGGCGACAACGGCGCCTGGGACGTCCCAGGACGAGTGAGGCCGGCCGTCAGGGCCAGGGTCAGGAGGGCAAGGCGTATCTGTTGCATTTCCGACCCTAGGGTGCGGTGCCTTCCGGATAGAACAGCGCGATCATGACCTCATCTCTCCTGGCGTTGCAGCGGTCATCCAGTTGCGTGAAGTCCAACACCCCGTCCCGCACCAGCCAGGTATACACACCAGGGATGGGGTCGCCGTTGGCGTCGTTGCAAGGCGTG
The DNA here is from genome assembly GCA_039587475.1 of Gemmatimonadota bacterium. Classification (GTDB taxonomy): domain Bacteria; phylum Gemmatimonadota; class Gemmatimonadetes; order Gemmatimonadales; family GWC2-71-9; genus N074bin45. The sequence continues at coordinate 3,889 of JBDHIK010000012.1, forward strand.
TCGACCCGGCCGCTGACGGTGATGCGGTCACCGTCCAGCTGGTAGGTGCCCATGAACATCACGTGGCCCTCGTGGGTGACGATGTAATGCCAGTCCTTGGTGAACTCGATGGTGGCATGCTGGAGCTCGCTGGTCGCGTCGCGCATGACCATGGTGAACCTGCCTGTGGGGAACGTCGCCTGTTGCGCGGCCAGTGGCGTCGTGAGGGCGGCGGCACTGAGGATGGCGACAGTCAGCGGCATCGTCTTCATGGAATCCTCGCAGCGGGGCTAGGGGTGTCGTCTATTGGGAAAGTGGGTTGACCGCCCCAAAGGTGCCAGGGTCAACCCTCCGGCCGGAACCGGATGGGACCGAAGTTCTCGGGACGCTTGGGTGTCACATCCTGGAAGAAGCGTCGAAGCGTTCCGAGATCGGCATCCGGGTCGCCCGTGGGGGTCATCGGTGTGCCAAGGCCCACCTCTTTGCGGCGATAGTCGAATGCCACGGGAACGATGGGGACGCCGGCCCCGAGCGCAATGTGGTAGAAGCCGCTCTTCCAATGGGGGCGGCGGCTCCGGGTGCCTTCCGGAGTGATCGCCAGCACGAAATCGTCGCGCGCCTCGAAGACGTGCACCATTTGCTGCACGACGTCGTGAGGGCTGCTGCGGTCGATCGCAAGACCCCCGATCCATCGCATGAGCGGACCGAGCGGCCCGCGAAACATGACGTCCTTCATCATGAAGCCATAGGGCCAGCGCCGGAGAATACCGCTGGCGTAACCGGCACACAGGCCGATCGGCATGTCCCAGTTCGAAGTGTGGGGCGCCACGATGAAGACGCTCTTCCGCGCCGAAGGCAGGTCGCCGACGACCTTCCAACCGATCCAGCGGAGCAACGTGGTGGACCACCGCTGAATCCAGCCGTAAGGAAACTCCGTGGCCGGGGCCAGCACGGTGCCACGATTGATGGTGATCTCGTGTGGCGTTCCTGGCGGCCCCGGTGCGGACATGGGTGCTACCGACCCCGGGCCGCCACCGGCCAGCGTGTCATGACCGCATCGCCGCGGACACCGACGACCCGATCGTTGAGGTGAACGACGATGCAGGCATGATTGGGGATGATGCGGACCTGGTCGCCGATCGCCGGACGCCACGAGGTCCCCGACAAGTCGAGCAGCCCGTGTTCTTCCGACATCGCTCCCACGGTGACTTCCGGGCGGTTGGCCAGAACACCGAATCCGGCCGCGGCGCCGGCGGTCCGGAGCGGCTCGCGTCCCAGAGCCTTGCTGCCGGCGTCGACGACGGCCTGATCCGGAACGGCCGTCGACACCACGGTGGCAAGAACGGTGAGGGCGCAATCATGCCACTCGCATGCGCCGATCTCTGCGGTCGTGCGGTCGTTGTAGACGTAGGTCCCTGGCCGAATCTCTGTCAGGCCCTCTATGCGGTGACTGTTCCAGGCGGTCGGGGTCGAGCCGCCGCTCACGACCCGCGGAGCGTACCCGACCCGTTCCAGTTCCGCGATGGCCGTGCCCAGATCACGGTTGAGCCGGGCTATGCCGTCCGTCTGGCAGTCGACATGATCGCGAATGTGACCCGGATAGAAGCCGATCCCCGCGTAGCTCAGTCTGGGGCTGGCTTCGATTTTCCGGGCCAACGCGACCGCTTCGGCCGGGGCCTGCACGCCGACCCGGTGCATGCCGAGGTCGAGCTCCACGAGGACGTCGATCTCCTGCTCGGATTCCTCCGCCGCCTCCGCCAAGGCCACCACCGCTTCGGCCGAATCGAGCATGACCGACAGCCGGAGCGAGTCGGCGACCTGCATGAGACGTTTGAGCCGGGCCGGGCCCACCGGCGGGTAGGCCAGCAGGATGTCGCGCGACGCTTCGCTCATGACATCGATCTCATGCACCGTCGCGCAGGTCAGGCCCGTGGCACCACGGAGGATCTGCTCTCCGGCGATCAGGGGCGACTTGTGGGTCTTGATGTGGGGGCGGAGTCCCAGGCCGTGCTCGGCGGTGTACTGCCCCATCCGATCGAGGTTCCGCTGCAAGCGGTCGAGGTCGACGAGGGGAACGGGCGTTTCCAGAGATTCGAAGTCGCTCAGCATCACATGCTCGTCTCACCGGTAGGAATGCCTAAGTGTATCACGGGTGCCTGCCTTCTGATACCGCCCGGGGCCCCGATGCGTGGCGCCCGGGCCGAATGACGGGCGATGTCACCCGAGGATCCTCGCCACCTGACGCCGGTGCACCAGGTCGTGCCCGGCATAGAGACGGACCATGTGCCGCACACTCTCCTCGCCGCGTTCGTCGTGGAACGAAACGCGGTCCCACTGGTCCGCGCGCAACGCCGCGAGCAGCGACAGGTTGGCGCTCCGCAGCACGTCGAATCGGTCCAGGGCCGCAGCGGCGTCGGCGTGGGCATATCCCAGGGTCCTGGCCCAGGCGTCCTGGTCGTAGCCGGCCAGGGTCGGGCGGTCGTGGGCCAGGACCATGCGCAGCCGCACGGCCCACACGGTGTCGGAGTCGGCCATGTGCTGAAGGGTCGCCGCAGCCGACCATTTGCCGGTGGCCTCGGGACGTCCCAACACCTCCGGCGCATGCCCGGACACCAAGTCGCGGAACGCGGCCGGGCCTTCTTCCAGCACTGCGATCGGGTCCCGGTCGCCCAGAAGCGTCAGGGTGGCCTCCGTGTAGGCCTGGGCACTGCCCTCGGCGCCGGTGGCCGGATTGGTGAAGACGGACATGCGAATGCTCCTGTCGGGTAAGGCGTCGACTAGTCGACGATGGCCTGGTACGCCAGTGTGCGCACCTTGACCAGGTCGTCGAGGTTTCGGACCGGCCGAATCTGGGTGAAGTGTACCAGAACCAATTGCTCGACGGGATCCACCCAGTACACCGAGTGGTAGGCGCCGCCCCAGAAGTAGGCGCCGGTCGAGGCCATTCCTCCCCACAGGCCCAGGTCCGTGACGATCATGAACCCCAGGCCGAACCCGAGGCCATCACGGGCGGGGAGGGGAAGGTGCCGCACGGTCATCTGCTCGACCGACTTCCGGCTCAGCAGTCTGACGCCGTCCAGTTCGCCTCCGTTGAGCAGCATCTGGAGGAAACGGGCGTAGTCCGTTGCCGTGGACAGCAGCCCCGCGCCGCCGGAGAAGCTCTGGCGTGGCCCGTCGACGTAGGCGCCCTGGCCGACCATGCCGCCCGGATCCGGCGCGCGTTCCAGAGTGCCGTCGTCGCCGTGGGAGTACACGACGGTCAGCCGATCCACCTTGTCCGCCGGCAGGTAGAAGTGCGTGTCGTCCATGCCCAACGGCCCGGTGATCCGTTGTTCCAGGAACACATCGAGGGGACTTCCCGAGACCCGCTCGACGAGATGGCCGAGGATATCCGTGGCGTACCCGTACGTGAACCCGTCGCCTGGCTGGGTCGCGAAGGGGATCTCTGCCATGCGGGCCACCGTGGCGCCGATCGGCTCGTCCCGGTCGGCGAAGTACCATCCGGTGATGCCCGCTTCCTGCCACCGATCCGAGGCCACACCCCCACCGTACCCGATCCCGGCACTGTGGGTCAGGAGATCCCGGATGGTGATGGGGCGTTCTGCCGGGGCCACCGTGTACCCACCGCTGTCGTCAGGCACGGCCACGGTGGTCTCGAGAAACTCCGGCAGATAGTCCCCGATGGCGTCGGCGATGAGGAGTTTGCCTTCTTCCTGGAGCATCATCACGGCTACGCTCACCAACGCCTTGGATTGGGAGGCGATGCGGAAGATGGCGTCCGGGGCCATGGGGTCGGCGGCTTGACGGTCGCGGTGTCCGAACCCCTCCAGATACACGACCTTTCCCCGACGCACGATGATGGTGACCGATCCCGGAACGCGTCCGTGGTCCACATATTCCTGCAGCACCGCGCTCAATCGCTCGAGACGGACCGTGGACATGCCGACGGCTTCCGGCGCGGTGAGCGGAAGTGCTTGCGCGATCAGGGGGGCTGCCGGCAGGAGTGCCGTTGCCAGCGCGACGCCGACGTTCCTGAACCATCTTGTCATGATGTCTCCCGAGCGAATTGGTGCCAACGCGTGGCCCAAGGTTACGCGGCGACGGTGGGGGAGGGAAGGAGCGGCGGCGAAACCTTTGTCGGCCGCCACCCATAGAGGAAGGCAACCTGGAGGCGCTCATGAAACGACGGAACTTCCTGGCGGCGGGCGTGGGTGGGGTGTTGGCGGCGCCCCTGGGAAACTGGCGCCCGCCCTCCGGCCCCGGGCATGCCGCCGCCACGGTGCGCGACTACTTCCCGCGACTCCAACACGAGGTGTTCCTCAACGCCGCGGGTGGCACGCCGCTGGGGACGTTCGCCCAGGACGGCCTGCGGGCCTATGAAGCGTTCTGGCAACTCGGCCCGGGCGAGGGCCGCGGCGAGGCGTTCGCGGTCATGCTGGAAGGCGTGCGGTCGGCCTTCGCCCGGTTGATCGGCGCGGAACACGGCGAGATCGCGCTGGTGCATTGTACCAAGGCCGGCGAACAGATCGTGCTCGACGGCGTGCCGGCACTTCGGGAGCGGCACGGGAACGTGGTCACCGATGACCTGCACTTCAGCGGCTCGCTTCACAATCTGGAGGGGATGCGCCGTGCCGGCCTGGATGTGCGCATCGTGAAGCAACGTGATTGGACCATCGACCTCGACGCCATGGCGGCGGCGATCGACGACGACACGGCGCTCGTCACCGTCAGCCTGGTGTCCAACGTCAACGGCCGGGTCGAACCGATCCGGGCCTTGGCGGACCTGGCGCATGAGCGCGGCGCCCTGGTGTTCGCCGACATCATTCAGGCCGCCGGCATCGTGCCGATCGACGTTCGGGCCATGGGCATCGACTGCGCCGCCTGTTCCGGTTACAAGTGGCTCTTCGGTCCTCATGGGGTCGGATTCCTCTACGTCCGCCGCGAGCTTCAGGGAGCGGCGCTGCCGGATTACCTGTTTCCCGGGCATGTCCGACACAACTACCGGCCCTGGGTGGATCGGGCCGATGAGCAGGCCGGCGACTACCTGTATCGGGACCCCGAGGACGCCCGGCGCTATCAACCGGGGCACGTGAGCTACCTGGGGTATGCCGCGTTGTGGGAAGGACTCAAGCTGATCGACGCCTATGGGGTCGAGCGGGCCCGCGACTACTGCGTTGCCCTGACCGAACGCCTTCAGCGGCAAGTCGATCCTGGGCGCTACCGGTCCATCTCGCCGGACACGGATCGCGTGCCCATCGCCACCTACCTGGTGTCCGATCCCTCCTCGTTACGGCGGAAGCTCCAGGAGGAGCGGATCGTCGTGTCGTTGGGGAGCAACCGCCTTCGGGTCTCACCGGCGATCTACAACACCGAAGCGGATGTCGATCTGCTGGCACGGGTGCTCGATGCCGCGCGCTGAGGTGGGTCGGTGCGGTTGCCGCGCCGTCACCAGGCGGTGACGAAGCCGACGCCACCGTAGAGGCCGGTGACGCTGTCCCCGAAGCCGATGCCGACGCGGGCGTCGAGCAGCCAGTCGTTCCCCAGCGCATAGACGGCGCCGGCATCGGTGAGGAACGCGAGGTCCCCGTTGGCGTTCTCCTTGTTGAACCCGTACCCCTCGAGAAACAGGCTGAATTGCGGCGAGGTGGCTGCGCTGAAAACGGCACTGACGAAGCCCTGATCGAAGCGACGCGCCACCGACCGGTAGGCGTAGCCAATCGACGCCGTCACCGACATCCAGTCCGTCAGCCCCCAGCCCAGCACGACACTGGCGCCCGGCTCCCAGTCCCCCGAGCTGATGGTACTGTCTCCGACGGGGACGCTGGTGCCCAGGAGGATGGCGAGGTCGGGGCCTCCGCCGGGCCCCGCTCGCGCGACCGTCCACTTGATTCCGATGGAGCCATCGTTGGCGCCGCTGATGGTCGTTCCGCCGGCCGCGTCGATCCAGGCGTACCCCAACCATCCGGCCCGGAGCTCGACCGGTTCGGTCAGGCCGAACCTGAGGAGGACCTCACCCAGGGAATGCACGTCCGCGTCCGAGACGTCGGCCACCGTGTAGCCGGCCTCCACTTGCAGCCGTCCCTTGGGGACGACCAGGGGACTCGGCGTGAACGTCGGCCGGTCACCCACGAGCGCCTGGGCCGACAGCATGCCACCCCGACCGGCGAGGAGCAGTATCGTCAGCGCGAACGCCGAACTGCCGCCCAGGCGTCGGGCCTGGCCCGTCCCTGGCGGCGGCTCATTCATGGGGCGTGCCCTCCCGGTCCATTTCCGATCGGCGGCACTAGGCCGTGCCGTAGCGCTTGGCGGCACGCGCTCTCGCCTTGGCCGCCTCGACCTCGCGATCCCGTGGGGTGGCCTGGGTCACGAGGGAGTCGAGCAGGCGACCAGCGGTGACCGTGACCTCTTCCACGGCCTGGTCGAACGCGGCTTCGTTGGCCTTCGAAGGTTTGGTGTAGCCACTGAGCTTGCGGACGAATTGCAGGGCGGAGGCGCGGACCTCCTCGTCCGTCGCCGGGGGCTCGAAATTGAACAGCGTCTTGATGTTGCGGCACATGACAGTCGCTCGTGGTTGCGGTTGATCTCGGGGAGTCCGAAGCTGCTGGGGGGGCTGTGCGCGAGGTCAGTGTTCCCGCGTCAGCACGACGCCCCGGACCCGGCCGGAGGTCAGCGTGATGCCGGAGAGCCGGCCGTCGGTGCGTGAGAATTCCAGCGTCATGCCATCGCGCTGGAACGCATCCGCCGTCGTCGGCGCCAGCCGTTCGCTCGGCATCTGGCCCCTGTGCAGTGTCAACGCGTCGCCGTCGACCGCGAGTGTGAACGTCGCGTCCAGTTCCTCGCTGTAGTAGCGGCCAACGTACTCCGCGAGTGTCTCCGGGGAGGGGGAGACGGTTTCGACGGGTTCCAGGGTGCCCCACGCGACGTCGTTGACCGAAATCCGGAATCCGCTACCGTCGGGGACGACGTAGGCTTCGACGGGGACCGGGGCGTCGACGGCGACGAAGTGATGCGCGTCTACCGGAGACAACGTCATCGGTATCGGACCCCCTTCAACGCGAAGAGCCCCGTCGTGCACCGAGAAGTGCCATACGGTGCGGCGCACGATATCGCGATAATTCCCTGCCAGTCCGTCGAGAGTCTCCGTCGGGAGTGCAGCGCGCGGGGGGAGGGACAGCTCCAGAACGGTCTGGTTCGCCGGGGGGTTCGCATCGGGATCGAGAAAGATGTCGGCGACCTGCTCTGCCAGACGGGCCGGCTGCGTGGCGGCCAGGTTGCACAGGACCGTCACCGACAGCATGGCCTCGGGAAAGCGGAGGAGCTCGGCCCGGAAGCCCATGAACGCGCCGCCGTGGCGCACGGTGGCGCGCCCCTGATAGCTGCCGTGGGCCAGGCCGAAGGCGTAGTCCAGGACTTCGCCGTCGTCGAGGACACCGCGTTCCAGCATCTGCTCGACGAAACCCTCCCCGAGCTGGTCGTCATAGAACGTCCCATCCCAGCGGACGAGGTCCTCCACCGTCGTGAGCAGGCCACCGCTGCCCACCTTGTCGAAATTGGGGTACCACTCCAACTGGAACGGCCCTTCGTCCGTCGTGGAGTAGGCCATGGCCCGGTTCGGCACCACCATGCGGCGATCGTCGTGAAAGTGGGTGTGTACCATGCCGAGTGGTTGGAACATGCGCCGGTCGGTGTACTCCCGGAGCGTGGAGCCGGTGGCCCGGCCCACCACTTCCGCCAGGACGTAGTACCCCGAGTTGCTATACAGACTGGTCGTGCCCGGTTCGAAGTTCAGCGCCCGCTGCCGAGCGATCAGATCGAGCGTCCAGGCATCGGTGTACACGTTTTCGTACGGCCATCCGCCCATGGCCATCAGGCTGAGATAGTCCCGAAGCCCACTCGTGTGATGGATCAGGTGGCGGATGGTGATGGTATGGCCATAGTCGGGGATCTCCGGGACGTAGTCGCGAATGTCGTCGTCGAGGGAGAGGTAGCCGTCCATCTCGGCCAGGACGGCAGCGGCCGCGACGAACTGCTTGGAGGTGGAGCCGATGTAGAACACCGTCTGGGGCGTGTTGGGGACGCCCAGTTCCAGGCTGGCCATGCCGTACCCGCGAGCGAACGTCAGCCGGCCGTCCTGGATGACGCCGACCGCGCAGCCCGGAGAGTCGGTGCGATTGTAGGGGGCGAAGACCTCGTCGATCCTGGTGCCGGGGTCCGAAACGTCGCCAGGGGCGAAGGCCAGAACGGTCGTGGCAACAGCGCTGCCCGCAAGCAAGGAAACAGCACGCATCATTTCATCCTGATCGTGGTGGGGTGATCACCCGGCATCGGGTTTCGACAGCAGCTTGTAGGCGACCCAAGCGACCACGCCGACGATGGCCAGCGCCGGGATCCAGCCCACGACGTTGAGCACCATGGCGCCGATGACGACCGCCGTTCCGCCCTGGAGCCATCCGACGACCTTGCCCTTGGTCCGGGCCCGTTGCACGTCGTTCTCGGTGTACCTCTTCTCAGGCAGCCCCATGCGAGCCTCCGCTCGGACCCCTCCGCGCCGGCACCTCGATCACTGGACGACCAATTCCTGGCGCAGGAACGGTCGGCTGGGCCGACCGAACAGGAGTGTGTAGCTCCGGGCCGAATCCGGCGTGAACATGAAGTCGGCCGTCTCGCCGACATCGATGCGCATCTGGCCGGGCCTCTCCGTGACCAGGGCGGGCGGCAGATCGGCACCGTCCAGCGCCACGGGTGTCCAGGGGATGGGGATGGTACTGTCCGCGACCAGCGTGACGCGGGTCCCGCCGGCGGGGGCGATGTTGATGAACCTGAGACGGTGCGAGGCGCCACGCCGCAGGTACAGCGGCGCGGGTTCGGCCGTGCCGTTGAGCACGAACCGGATCTCGTCAAAATCCAGATGCGTGCCCTTCATGTCCCAGGCCAGCATGAAGGTGTGGTCCGTCGCCGGGTCGTAGCTCTCCCCCGGTGGCAGAACCAGGATGGCGCCGTACATCCCCGAACTCAACTGCTCCACGTCGTTCAGGTGCGAGTGGTACATGAAGGTCCCCGGGCGCCTGAGCGTCAGGTGCGCCGTGAAGGAGTCCCCGGGTTCGACCGCCGGCGCAATGCGCGGGCCCATGCCGCTCCAGCCGGCCACGCCGTCCGAGTAACTCTCCAGCTCCAGGCCGTGCCAGTGGACGCCGGTCGCCTGATCGAGCCGGTTGATGACCGTCACGTCGACCGGCTCCCCCTGCGTGAGGATCAATGGCGGCCCCGGGATGCTGGCGGGGTGTCGGCCGGACCGGTCGTCCCCCTCGAGGGAGAAGGCGCGAACGGTTGGGGACCAGAGCGTGGAACTGGTGGTCTCGTCGATCACCATGCGAAGTTGCCGCGCCCCGGAACGGTCCTCCGCGTATGTGCCCGGTCTGGGGTTGACCTTGAGCCCCATCACCAGCCCCGCCATGTGCTGCTCGCCGGAGTGTGGGTCCACGTTGTCCGTGGAGTCATGTCGGGTCAGGCGCGCCTCGGGCCAGACGTGGAACACCAGGTGGCAGTGAAACAACCAGTTGCCCGGGATCTCCGGGAACCACGTCAGGGCCATGGTCTGGCGGTGGCGCAGCGCCTCGGTGACGACCAGCCGTCTGGACGCGGGGGCATAGCTGGTGTCCTGCCGGACATCGCCCTTGGCGTCGATCCGGAAGTAGTGGCCGTGCATGTGCATCGGGTGATTGCGGCCGCTGACGTTGACGACACGCCACATGATCGTGTCACCCACCGTGCTGTACAGTCGTTCCGTGTACGGCCACGACTTGCCGTTGATGGTCAGGGCTTCGCGCCCCGGAGTGCCGCTGGCCGAGTCCGGGGGGCGGCTCCAGATGTTGATCACCATGACCCGGTCGTCGGCCGCCGACCCCTCGGCCGGGTCGACCACCAGGGCCCCGGCCAGTTGAAAGGACCCCCCCGTGCGTCTGATTCTGGGCCGGAGGTACGCGCCCCACGGGTAGGTCCCGGCGGGGCCGGGATCGAAACGCCACTCGTGGCTCTCACCCGGACCGAGCGTCAGGGTATCCCCGATTGCTGCCGGATGCGCGGTCAGGCCGTAGATCGAGAGCGTGGTGTCGAGAGTATTGCGGAACCGGACGGCAATGGTGGTGCCCTCCGGGACCCGGATGAGCGGGGCGGGAATCTCGGGGCCCTTTCCCACCTCTCTGATGGCTGCCACGACGATCGAGGGACCGTCGACCGATTCCGGGAACCACCGGGCCTCGGTCGTTTCCAGGTCGAGATGCAGAACCCCGTCGACCATGCGCCCGGCGCTCAGCCGGTTGTCGTTGGGGTGGATGGTGGCCGAGGGGTCCTCCGGGGCCCCGCCGGTCATGGCTGCGGCAGACACCAACACAGCGGATACTGCGACCAAGCGAACGGTCGGGCGAGCGCGCATCAGGCCTCGGTCTGAAAAGGATGGCCCAATCTCGGGGTTCTCGGGGCCGAGAGCAAGGAACGCACTCAGGTTGCCAGAGGGTCCGGGGCGCCCTAGTTTATACCTCAACCATTTAGGTATGCGAGGGAGCCATGTTTCGAACAGCATTCATCGCCCTGATTTTCTGTCTCGTGAGTGCCGTGCCTGGCCTGGCCCAATCCGGCGACGCTCGTGTCGCCACCGCGCTGCTGCCGCTGCCGGACACCTTGCGCTCCAGTGCCACGGTGGTGGCATTCAGTGACGATCAGGTCTTGCGCCGAGGGACCAACGGCCTGACGTGTCTCACCGACCGGCCCGGGGACGACCGACTCAGCCTGGTGTGTTATCCGTCGTCCATCGAAGCGTACATGCGGCGTGGCAGGGAACTGGCCCGGGAGGGTGTTCAGGGGAACGAGTATTGGGCCATCCTCGGCGCCGAGCTTCGCGCCGGCACGGTCCATCTCCCCGCGGGAGTGCTGTTGCGCAACGTCTCCGGGCCCATCAACTCGGCCACCGGAGTTCCGGATTCTGTCCGTGTCTGGTCGGAGATTCTCCTGCCCTTCGCCGACGCCACCGAAACGGGGATTCCGCAGTTCAATGCTGGTCTCGACCCCTGGTTGATGAGTGGGGGGAAAGTGGGCGCCCACGTCATGATCCGGTACCGGACCGAGCCATGGGAGGCGCTGGAGTAGCGGACCTCCCGGATCGGGGCACCCTTCTCACCCTGTTCGAGGCCATCCTGGCGCCTCTCCTGTCGGGGCGATATGTAGTGAGATTGCCCTGTCGTCTTTCAGCGGTGAATTGCGCCCCTATGGTAGATGGGTCTCCCCCCGACCCCCGATTCGATTCGACCATTGCCAGGAGCAGATAATCATGTCGCTGACCGCACGTTCTTCCTTTCTCATCATCGCCACTGTGGCCGTGCTCGGCGCCGTCGCTGCCTGTAGTCCGGACCAGGAAGTTCACCTCGGTGGGATGGAGGCGGATTCGGTGCCGTTGTACACCGATCTGGGAGACCACCACCGCGACGTCGCCACGACGAACGAACAGGCCCAGGCCTACTTCGATCAGGGCCTGCGGTTGCAGTACGCCTTCAATCATGCCGAGGCGATCCGTTCCTACGACCGGGCGCTGGCCCTGGACCCCGATTGTGCCATGTGCCTGTGGGGTGTGGCCCTGGCTTCCGGACACAGTATCAACGGGCCGATGACGAATGAGGACGGCCGCCGCGCCTACCGCGCCATCCAGGCCGCACGCGGTCTGGCCGCCGACGGTCCCGACTCGGAGCGTGATCTCATCGAGGCTCTGGCGGCCCGATACGGCGAGGATCCGGCACTCGACCGGTCGGCCCTCGACTCGGCCTATGCCCGGGCCATGGAGGCGCTGGCGGGCCGCTATCCCGACGATACCGACATCCAGACACTGTACGGCGCCGCGCTGATGAACCTCAATCCGTGGAACTACTGGGAAGGGGACTACCGCAACCGCCGCCCCCGCCCTGGGACGGAAACGATTCTGGGGGCGCTGGAGAACACGTTGGCGGTCGACCCCGATCATCCGGGAGCTTGCCACTACTACATCCACGCCGTCGAGGCAGCGTACCCGGAGAAGGCCGTGAGCTGCGCCGACCGTCTCGCCGCCCTGATGCCTGGAGCGGGCCACCTCGTGCACATGCCGGGGCACATCTACATCCGGGTGGGCCGCTATGCCGACGCCGTGTCGGTGAACGAGCACGCGGTGCATGAAGACGAGACCTACATTCAGGACCAGGGCGTGTCCTCGGTCTATACCGGCGCCTACTATCCGCACAACTATCACTTCATGGCGTTCGCTGCGACCATGGGCGGCATGAGCGCCACCGCTACGGAAGCGGCCCACATCGTGTCGCCGAAAGTGCCCTTCGAAGTGGCTCTGGAGGTGCCGTGGATTCAGAACGCGGTGGTCCTGCCGCATCTGACGTATCTGACCTTCGGTCGGTGGCAGGAAGTGCTCGAGGAGCCATTGCCGTCCGAGGACCTGCGGCACGCCACCACCATGGCGCGCTATGCCCGGGGCGTGGCCTTCGCGGCTCAGGGAAGGATGGATCCGGCGAATGAGGCGTTGGCCTCGCTGACCGTGGGCGCCGACGGCGACCCGGCCGATGATCCCATCCCCCACATCGCCCGCCATGCCCTGGCGGGAGAGATCGAGCTTCGCGGCGGTGACCCGGCCCTGGCGGTCGAGCACTTCGAGGCCGCGGTGGCCATCGAAGACGGGATGCTGTATGAAGAGCCGCCGCTCTGGTACTACCCTCTCCGGCATTCATTGGGGATGGCTCTGCTGGAAGCGGGCCGGCCCGAGGACGCCGAACGGGTGTACCGTGAGGATCTGGACCGGTTCCGGGACAACGGCTGGTCGCTCTACGGGCTGGCCCAGGCACTCGAAGGGCAGGGCCGTGTGGCCGAGGCCCGGGCTGCCAGGAGAGCGTTCGACGAGGCATGGGCCGTGGCCGACGTCGAGTTGACGGGGTCACGGTTCTGACCGCTCAGGGCTTCACCATGTGGACATGCGGCAGGATGACGCCGTCTGCCAGTTCGATGTCCAGCGGCGTGATTTTCCGGTAGCCGCACGAAGCATAGAACGCGACGCCCATGGCGGTGGACGTGAGTTCGAATCGGTCGAACCCCATCGCCCTGGCGTCGTGTTCGCACGTCTCCAACACCAGGCGGCCCAGACCCTGACGTGTCCACTCCGGGTCGACGAAGAACGCCCTGACCACGGCCGCGTCCAGTCCCGGCGTCCTGCGTCCGGCGTCACGGACGTCGCCGGCGTTGTCGCCCCCGAAGGGTGTCCGCCGCCAACTCCAACCACCGCAAGCGACCGCGTCCCGGTCGTGCTCCACCACCACGTAGGTCCGGTCCCTCACGAGCTGACTGTCGATGCCGTAGAGGTACCGCAGGCCACTCTCGATCTGGTGGTCGTCGTAATGGCCGCGCGCCAGATGCGTGATCGAACGCTCCACCAACCGCTCGAGTCGGGGGATGTCCTCCTCCACTGCCGGTCGGTGAGTGAATGCCGGACTCGTCACGACCGGATCATCGCAAGATGACCGTCCCCTTCGGTGTCTCCAGGGTCGCCACCAGGGCCGCCGCGTCGGCGGGCGCCACCACGAGGTCGACACCCAACTGTTCGAGGATCCTCGAAGCCGTCTCCGGTGCCGGGTACTCTGCCGAGAAGGCCGTCAGTGTGGCGCCGCCTGGAGCGCTGAGCGCCGGATGTGGGTTCTCGCCCCAGTCGATGAAGAACGGCACCAGCCCGTCGGCCTGGATGGCCTCCGGGTCGGTCAGCAGCCAGTCCAGTCTGGAACCGTCGCTCCTGACCCGATGTCCTTCCTGGACCGCCCCCACCGAGAGCCCCCGTGCCGAGAGGGTAGCGACGAAACGGTCCAGGTGGGTCTCCTTGGCAGCCCACGCGATGAGCCTGGGCTCCGTCAGATCGTCGATGCTGAGCCAGCGGGGCTCGTCGGGTTCCGGTTGTTCCGGATCCGGGCCGAGGATCTCCAGGTAGGTCGAGGCGCCGATGGAGAGGAGCGCGTTTCTGGTGCCGTGGCCAAGGTGCTGGCCCCCCGGTGCCGCGGGGACGCCGATGAGTTCCTCCAGCCGGTCGACGGCCAGAGCCAGGTCTGGGGTGCCGTAGATCAGGTGGTCCACCCGGTTCAGGTCGGTCATGGGAACTGCTCCAGTGCACGTGTGCCATACGTGTTACGGGTTCGGGATACACGGCCTACGAGAGCACAATGGAACGCCAATCGACTCCGGTCAATCTCCCTGGCGTCTCCGCATGAGGCCGGACACGACGTCTTGACGAAGGAGCGGAGGCTGGGCCCCGGCCACGGTATACCGGTGCTACCTTCCAGGGACCATCCATGTCCCACACTCCTTCCCCGGCCCAGCAGCGGGCCATCATCGCGGCCGACGGCCCAGTACTGGTGCTGGCCGGCCCCGGCGCGGGGAAGACCTTCTGCCTCATCCAGCGGGTCCGCCACCTGATCGAGCAGGGTGCCGCCCCGACCAGGATTTGTGCGGTCACCTTCACCAACAAGGCCGCCGAGGAGATTGCGCTTCGTCTCGGCAACACCATGGGCGCGGCGGCCCGGGACGTCACCCGCGGCACGCTCCACGCATTGTGTCTGGGGTTCCTGCGGGAATTTGGTGACCGGGTTGCCCTGCCTGCCGGCTTTGGCGTCGCGGACGACGCCTACCAACGTCTGATCCTGCGTCGCCTCCGGGTCCGGCCCGAACGCCACGGTGCGCTCTTGATGTCGTTTGGACGCCGGCGCCTGCAGGACGGTCCCCTAGAGCCGGAAGGTGAGGCGCTGTTCGAACGGTACCGAGAGGCGTTGGCCGACAAGCGGATGATCGATTTTGACGACATCATCGTCCGGGCCGGACAGTTGCTGTCGCAATGCCCCGATGTGGCGGAGCGCGTGGCCGGGCGCTGGGATCATGTGTTGGTCGACGAGTTCCAGGATCTGGACCGCACGCAATTCGGCATCGTTTCCACGCTGGCTGCCGGTCACCGAAGTCTATTTGGCGTTGGGGACGACGAGCAGTCGATCTTCTCGTGGCGTGGTGCCGAGCCCGAGGTGCTCAGACAGTTCGCCAGCGCGTTTGGTGTCACGGAGCCGATCGTTCTGGACGAAAACCGCCGGTGTTCTTCACAGATCTTCAGCGCGGCCCGTCGCCTGATCGACCGGAACCCCTCGCTGTTCGACAAGGCGTTGGTGGCCACGCGCCGATCGGACTTCGAGGTCGAGGTGCGGGAGTTCCCTGATGACGAGGCGGAGCTGGCCTGGCTCCTCGACGACGTGCGCGCCGACATGGCCGCACACGGCGGCGACTGGGGCGACCGTGCCGTTCTGTATCGGTACCATTTCATGGGGGAACAACTCGAGCGTTGCTTCCTGGCCGCCGGCATTCCGTGCCGGTTGCCGCGCGGGCGTGCCATGAAGGACGACGAGGTCATCAGCTACGTCCTGGCCTCTCTCCGGATCATCGCCCGGCCCGACGATCCGCTCACCGTCGAACAGTTCGCCGAGAACGTCCTCCCGGCCGCCTTGCTCCAACACATCAGGGCCCGCCATATGGGCGACGGTGACGCCACGTTTCTCTCGGCCATCAGAGGGTTCGCCAAGCGGAGACCTCGCGCCGACCCCGAGGCCAGGATGGCGTGGCGCTTCATCTACCACGTGGAGAATCTGTCGGCCCTGGGCCAGCGTCATGATTCCCTGCCGCGTCTCATCGAGGATCTGCTGGCCCAGCGGGTCGGCACATATCGAAATCCCCTGATCGAACGGGAGGACCGGCTGACCGATCCTGCCGACGACCCGGAGGTCGTGGACCTGGCCCGGCGCCTGAAGCCGTTGTCCCAGGGGGCCGGTCGGTTATGGATCACGGCGGCCAACGGGCTGCAGTTTGCGCTGCGTCGGTTGGCTGCCGGGGCCGGGCTCCAGTGCTCCATCCGGTATCTCACCCCAGAGACCGAGCCCGGGGGTGATGACGTGGTCCTCGACGCGTCGTCTCCTGGGGTGAGTCGGCGGCTGTTCAAGGCGCTGCAACTGCTGGCGTGCGATGACGATGGCGACGCCTTCGACCGCTTCGTCTGTTTTGATCTCGAAACGACCGACAACGACACCGACACCTGCGATATCGTCGAAATCGGAGCGGTGCGGGTCGTGGCGGGGCAGGTGGTCGACACCTTTCACCGACTGGTCAAGCCTGAGGTTCCCATCACGGTACAGGCGACGGCCGTACACGGGTATGGCGCCGTGGAGTTGAAGGATGCGCCGTCCTTTGCCGAGGTGTGGCCCGCGTTCCGCGAGTTCGTGGGGGACGATCTGCTCGTGGCTCACAACGCCTGGGGCTTCGACGTGCCGGTGCTGGAGCGCAAGGTCGCCGAGGCAGGTGAGGCCTGGGCGATGACCCCGTTCGACACCCTTCCGGTGGCGCGTTCGTTGTTCTCCGGCAGCGCCAAATTGACCGACCTGGCAACCCGCTTCGGTATCGACCCCGGTCAGGCCCATCACGCTCTGGATGACGCCGTGACCCTCGCCGGGGTGGTCGAGGGCCTGCAACGGGCCAAGGCGGCACGGGCTCGCCGCTCGTCCCTGGCGAACCTCCTGGGGTACCTCGGCCTGGCGCTGGCACTCGAGGGGGCGGAGCATGAGGGCGAGGAAGCGGTGCTGCTCGACGCGGCCTTTCCGGCGACGCTGGGGAGCTACAGCGATTGCCTGGACCGCTACGCGGCGGAGCGCGCCGGGGTGCTCAAGGGGGAGGCCCTCCCAGTCGAGGAGGTGATCGAGCGGCTGGGGGGATGGGATCTCATGAATCGCATTCGCGCGTCGCGCACCGCGCGTGAGCGGTATCCACAGGCCATGGCGCGGCTCCTTGGTCTCGTGGAGGCGACGGCCGGCGGTGCCCTCGTGGAGCGCATCCAGAGCCTGCTCGAATGCGTGGCCCTCTCGACCTCAGAGGGCGCCGACACCGACCCCAACCGTGTCAGCCTCCTCACGGTGCACTCTACCAAGGGGCTCGAGTTCTCCCGCGTCTACATCATCGGGGTGGAGGACTATGCCTTCCCGGGGTATCGGGCTTTCGAGGATCGCATCCAGCACGAGATCGAGGAGGCGCGTCGCCTGTTGTACGTGGCCATGACCAGAGCCCGGGACCGGCTGGTGCTGACCAGGGCCGAGGTCCGGAACACCCGGCCCAGCGGAGGACGCATGTTCCTCGACGAGATCGGGATCGCGACCGTGCGTGTCACCGAGGCTCAGTCGTCTCCCAGCCGATGATCCCCATGCCACAGACCGGTGCCATGCCTGGCGTCTGGATGCTCGTCGCCCTGGTGGCCGCGTGCTCCGGACCTGCCGAGCCGGCAGCTTCGAACGACCATCCGGTACCGGGCGGTTCCTGGCCACCAACGGTCGGCGATGTGTGGCCGAGCCTGGCCTCGGCCTTCGATTTCGAAGGCTGCGTGGCCTATGGGGGCGTGCCGGTCGGCACGTCGGTTCAGGAGTTCACGGTCGTCGGGGTGCGCAGCGTATCCAACCTGGCGAACGACGGAACGCCCTTCATCGTCGTCAACCCGATGATGTTTCAGGAGCCGGCGCGTTCCCGTCGGTTCCTGTACTTCCACGAGTGCGCCCACAACATGTTGCAGCACCCGGCACTTCGTGCCGTCGATTCGGCCCCGGAGCCGATCGATCAGGAATACGACGCCAATTGCCTCGCGGCCAGCTATCTGCTCCGCAACGAGTTGTTCACCCGGCTCGATATCGACTTCATGCTGCTGGTGCTCGAGAACAACCGTGGTCCCGACCGTCCGCCCGGGCAGGCCGCGGCGCTGGTTGCTTGCCTCCAAGCCCAGGGACTCTACTGAGTCGCGGCCGGGGCTATCTTGCCTCGGTGGACTCTGACTCCGCTCCACCCCGCCGTTTGGCCACATCGATCGGGCACGCCATCGTGTTCGAGTTCGGCATTCTGCTCGCGGCGCTCACGCTCGGGTGGGTCGTCGGCCTGGATCCGCTTGCCACGATCCGTCTCGACCTGAAGACCGTTGCCGTTGGCCTTGCCGCTACGATCCCCCCCGTCTCGGTCTTGTGGCTCCTGCCGCGACTCCGCTGGGAAGCCATTCATCGCCTGCAACGCCTGGTCGAGGACGTGATGGGCCCCCTGTTCCGGGGCGCCTCGACCACAGGTATCGTGACCCTCGCGGCGGCAGCCGGGATCGCCGAGGAGGTGCTGTTCCGTGGCCTGCTGCAAGAGGGACTCACGGGCTGGATCGGCGTCGGCGGCGCCCTGGTGGTGGCCAGTGTCCTGTTCGGGCTGGTGCACTGGGTGACGCGCCTCTACGCCGTGCTGGCCGCCCTGGTCGGTTGCTACCTCGGCGCGCTCTACCTGATGACCGGCAACCTCGCGGTGCCGATTCTGGTGCACGCCCTGTATGACGTGGCCGCGTTGGTGCTGCTGCGCAGCGCCAGCGGCGATTCACTCCGGGCGCAGTAAACGACGCGAGTCTGTCCCAGGTTCGCCTCCAGGGCCATATTGTCTCCATGCCAGACCGCCTGGAAGACCTGACGACCGCCCTTACCGGCCGCTATGAGATCGATCGAGAAATCGGGCAGGGCGGCATGGCCACCGTCTACCTGGCGCGGGACATCAAGCACAACCGTCAGGTGGCGGTCAAGGTGCTGCGGCCCGATCTGGCGGCGGCGCTGGGGCACGAGCGATTTCTGCGGGAAATCGAGATCGCGGCCAATCTGACCCACCCGCACATCCTGCCGCTGTACGACTCCGGGGAGGCCGACGGCTTCCTCTACTACGTGATGCCCTACATCGAGGGCGACACGCTCCGGGATCGCATCGAGAAGGAAGGCGAGCTGCCGGTCACCGAGGCGGTGCGCATCATCCGTGAGGTGGCCGACGCGTTGGCGTTTGCCCATTCACAGGGCGTGGTGCACCGGGACATCAAGCCCGACAACGTCATGCTGTCCGGCCGACACGCGATGGTGACCGATTTCGGCGTCGCCAAGGCGGTGAGTGAAGCCACCGGCCGCAGCACGCTCACTACGGCCGGCGTCGCCCTCGGCACTCCGACCTACATGGCGCCGGAACAGGCCACCGCCGACCCCCACGTGGACCATCGCGCCGATATCTACGCCATCGGTGTCATGGCCTACGAGTTGTTGGCCGGGCGGACGCCGTTCCAGGGCGCCAGCCCGCAGGCGGTGCTGGCGGCCCACGTCACCGAGGAAGCCGTCCCGGTGACCAGGCACCGGGACCAGGTGTCGGCCGAGCTGGAATCCGTCGTGATGCGCTGCCTGGCCAAGAAGCCGGCCGATCGATGGCAGAGCGCCGACGAGATGCTGCCGTACCTCGAGACCATGACGACCTCGAGCGGTGGCCTCACGCCGACGGCCACGCGTCCCTTGCAAGGCATTACCGTCGGGCGGTCCAGCCGTGTCTGGTGGATGGCCTTGGGCGCCGCGGCCGCGGTCACCGTCCTCGGTGTCTTCGGCGCCAGGCTGATGCGGGAGACGCCGCTCCAGGTCCGGGTGGCCAATGTTCGCCAGATCACCCACTCGCCCCTACTGGAGATCTTTCCCGATATTTCCGATGACGGCCGGGAAATCGTCTACGTTGTCGGCCAGTGGTTCGATTACGGGGTGGCCGTCCGGGACACCGAGGGTGGCCCGGCGCTGGCGCTGTCGGCCGACCGCAGCGGGTTGCCGTGGTTGCCCCGGTGGAGTCCCAGCGGCCGTGAAGTGCGTTTCATGGAGTTCACTCCGTCCAGCAACACCCTCGGGACGATACCCGCCTCGCTGGAAGTGCCCCGGTTCGGTGGCCAGGCCAGGCTGCTGCCTCCGGGGCTCCTCACCGAATCCCAAGCGGTGGAGCTCTATCGCACCGGGGCAGACACCATCGAGGTCCGGGCCACGGGGACCGGGGAACTGATTTCCCGTCTCGCCACCCCGGCCATGGAGACGTTTGGTACCCCATCGCCCGACGGGTCGAGAATCGCCTTCGTAGTGGGGAACGTGCAGTACTACAGCCCGGAGTTGTTGGGCAACGACGTGCCCGCGAGCCTCTGGGTGACACCGGCAGGGGCATGGTCGCCCGTACGGGTGACGGAGGACGAACATCTCGATACCCACCCGACGTGGGTGGGCAACGATCGTCTCTTGTTCGTGTCCAATCGCGAAGGCCGGCGAGACATCTATCTGGTGCCGCTCCGGAATTCGGGGGAGCCTGCAGCAGCCCCGGTGCGCGTGACCACGGGAGCAGACGTCCACACCATGTCCGTGACTCCCGATGGCCGACTGGCCGCATACTCGAAACTGCAATTCCGGTCCAACCTTTACGAGATCACCCTCCCGCCTGAAGGTGAGGTCTCCCTGAACACGGCGAGGCCCCTGACGCGGGAATCCGCCGTCATCGAGCAGCACGACCGTTCCTCGGACGCCGAATGGCTGGTCTACGATTCCAACGTCCTCGGTCAGCAGGACATTTTCGTGCGCTCGGTGGCGGGGGGGAATGCCAGTCGCCTGACGGTCGATCCGGGGCAGGACATGGACCCGCATCTGTCGCCCGAGGGGTCTGAAGTGGTGTTCTACAGCACCCGGCACGGGTCGCGTGACATCTACCTGATCGACATCGATGGACAGAACGAGCAGCGGTTGACCGGTGACGAATCCGATGGGTGGCACCCGCAGGAGCAGGAGGTCTTCCCGTTGTTCTCGCCCGACGGGCGCCACATCGCCTTCGGCGCGGCGCGCGCGGCGCGTCATTATCGCCTGCTGGTGATGAGTCGCGACACCGTGGGAGGGCCTTGGGGCGCTCCGCGCGAGGTGGTCGCCGGGGCGTCGCCGTTCTTCACCTGGACCTCCAGTGGTGACCACCTGATCTATTCCCCCACCGCGGGCGGCCTGAGGAAGGTGCGCCTCACGGGCGAGGAGGACACCGCCATGGATTTGGGTTCGACCTCCGAGCCGGCATGGCCTTACCTCGCTCCCGACGGCCGCCTTTTCTACCGGGCGTTCGGCGCCGACGGGGTGCGGGGCATCTTCGCCATGGCCCTCGACGGATCGGAACCGCAGCGCGTGGTCCGCTTCGATGCCTCCGGCGTCGTGTCGTCGGGGTTTGGCATCACCGTCAGAGACAGCTCCCTGGTGCTGACGGTCAGCGAAAACGAGAGCGACATCTACTTGATGGAGCTGGAGTACTAGCCGGGCGTTGTGAGCAGCGAGAAGGCGAGGAGGGAGGAGGCGTAGCAGAGAAGGAAGCACTCCGGGTGTATCAAGCGACCTTTCCGGCTGCCCTCTCCGTTCATCCGAATTCCGCCCAGACGACCGTGTGATCCGACGGCTTCTTGCCCTTCCGCATGTCCCGCTCGATCCTGGCCGACACGCTGCGCGGCGCCAGCGCCGTCGACGCCAGCACATGGTCGATACGGAGGCCGTTGTTCTTGGGGAAGCCCAGCATCCGGTAGTCCCACCACGAGTACAATCCGTCCTCATCGTGGTGCTGCCGGAAGACGTCCGTCAGGCCCAGGTCGAGGAACCGCTGGAAGTAGGCGGACATCTCCGGGTTGTAGAGCACCGACCCGGTCCACTCCTCCAGCCGGTTCACGTCGCGCTCGTCCGGCGCGATGTTGAAGTCGCCCGCCAGGACCACGTTCTGGGTGTCCAGATCGAGCGAGCCGAGCTTCGTCAGCAAGCGATCCATCCACCGCTGTTTGTACTGGTATTTCTCGTCGTCGACCGTGCGGCCGTTGGGGAAGTAGGCCGAGATGACGCGGATGTCGTTGACCGTCGCGGCGATGAGGCGGGCCTGGTCGCCGTCCACGTCGTCGCCCATGCCACGCTCGATGCCCTCGAGTGGCGTGCGGCTCAGAATCGCCACGCCGTTGTAGGTCTTCTGCCCCCAGGTCGCCGCGTGATACCCGATGTCACGCAAGGCTTCGAACGGAAAGTCGCCATCGACCACCTTGGTTTCCTGGAGACACACGACGTCCGGCGCGGCGTCCTTCAGCCAGGTCAGCAGTCGTTCCTCACGGGCGCGGATGGAGTTGACGTTCCAGGTGGTAATGAACATGGATGGCACGGGCAGGGGGTGGCGGGGAGAGCGGATCCGTGGACCGACGCGGTGCCCCCAAGGTAGCACCCCGGTCGGGTATCTCCCTAGTCCGCCTTCAGCGCCCTCACCGGGTCGACCGTGGTGGCCCATCGCGCCGGCAGGACGCTCGCCACGGTGGCCGCCAGGACGACGAGGCCGGTGACCGCGCCGTACACCTGGAGGTCGATCGGCATGGTCGCCACTACCGAGCCGAGCGTGGCGGCAACCACCAAGCCGATGACGACACCCACCGTTGCCAGGCCGACGCCATGGCGTACCACCATGCGGACCAGGCCAAGCGGTTCCGCGCCCAGGGCCATGCGAACGCCCAGCTCGTGGGTGCGCTGTCTGACCGAGAACGTCAGCAGGCCATACAACCCCACCGCCGACAGCAACAGCGCCCCGCCCGCGAACACGCTGACGATCATCAGGACGAACCGCGTTGGCTCCTTGGCCGCATCGAGGAAGTCGCTGAGGGGGCGCAGGCCACGAACCGGCAGGTCCGGATCCAGACGACTCACCACGGACCGGACCGCGGGCGCCAGGAGCACTGGGTCGCCGTGGGCGCGGATGGTGAAGTCCATGAGTTCTGCCGACCAGAATCGATGGGGCACGTAGATGGTCGGGGGATCGTCCCCCGTGGGGTTGCGGGACCGCACGGCCCCGACCACACCCACCACCTCGGCTTGCACCGGTTGCCCCTCCTGGAGGCCGAAGTGCGGGCCCAGCACCCACAGGGTCTTGCCGACCCCACCGCCCTCCTCGGACGGCCACGCGGCCTGCTGCAGGCGACGATCGATCACCACGACGGGAGGGGCGCCTGGAGCGTTGTCCGCCCCGGTGAGGGCGCGTCCGGCGAGCAGTGGGATGCCGACCGCTTCATGGAACCCAGGGATCATCGGCCGGTAGATGGCCTCTCGCGACCCCCACTGGTCGAACGCCTCGCCGTCGGCGTAGGTCGAGCGTCCCGCTTCACCGTCGCGGCTGAAGGGGATGGGCGACACCCCGCCCACCGTTTCGACGCCATCCACGTCCTTGAGTGAATCGGCCAATTGCGCCATGAAGTCTGCCCGGCTCGCCATGGTCGGGTAGGCAAAGAACGGCAGTGCCACTTGCATCGCGAGAACGCCCCGGGGCTCGAAGCCCGGATCGGCGTCCACCAGCCGCACGAATTGCCTGAGTACCGCCGCGGCGCCCACCAGAAGCACGACCGAGGCGGCCACTTGCAGAACGACCAACACGCGACGCAACGGCGTACTGCTGGGGCGACCCCGGACAGATCGGCCTGCCAGCGTGCTCCCCGGACTGGTGTGAGATACCTGGAGCGCCGGGATCGCGCCGACCGCGAGGGTCAGAATCGCGGCGAGCGTGGCCGCGAAGCACAGGGCCCTGACATCCAGCGTCAACAGTTCCAGCCGTGGAACCGTGGGCGGGCCCGATACACGGATGACCTCGAGGAGGGTGGTCGCCAACAGGACACCCACCAATGCCCCCGCCACCGACACTGCCAACGATTCCAGGATCCCCTGGCGCGCCAGATGCCAGCGGCTGCCACCAAGCGCGCTGCGCAACGCAAACTCCTTTTCCCGTGCAATCCCGCGGGCCACGACCAGCCCGGCGACGTTGACGGCCGCCACGAGCAGCACCAGGCTAACGGCCCCGAACAGGGCCAGGAGCGGTCCGGATACGTGTGCCACCGCCTCGGTCACCAGCGGCCTGGCCTCGATGCCGAATCCAACGGCAGCGTGGGCCGGCAAGACCTCGCTCCGGGCGGCAGCCAGGCTGTCGAGCTGTCGCTGGGCGTCGGCGAGTGTGACGTCCGCGACCAGTCGGCCGAGCGCCACCATGGATCCCCCCGGTCCAGGCGCCATGTCGGTCAGCGGGAACGGCCATAGCGTCCACAGATCCGCCTGGGAGAGGATGGCGCGGTCCGGGGGCATGAGGAGTTTGAACTGCGGGGGAGCCACCCCGATGACACGAAAGGTCTGCCCGTTGGCATGCAGGAGCCGTCCCGCGACGTCCGGTGCAGCGCCATAGCGTTGCCGCCACATGCGGTGGCTCAGGATGGCGGGGAGAGGTCCCTGCGGCCGGCTCCGGCCTTCGAAGACACCCGGATCGACCAGGACCTGATCTGAAACGCGAAAACCGCGTCCCAGCACGGGCTCGACGCCGGCCACCTGGAAGAAGTTGGGCGTCACCCATGACAGAACGATTCCGACCGGTTCGCCCTCTCCGGTCAGGTTGGTGCTGGCGGCGAAGGCGCTCGCGACACCGCTCAGAGTCGTGGTGTGATCCTGCAGGTAACGGACGTCGGGCCCGGCGAATCCCGTTCGCTCGAGGTCACGCTGGCGCATGAGATTCCAGAGGAGCACCATGCGCCCCGGATCCCGATACGGGAACGGCTGGAGCAGCACGTGGTCCACCACGCTGAACACGGCGGTCGTCGCCCCGAGACCGAGGCCGAGCACCACGATGGCCGTCACCGCGAAGGCCGGCCGATGTGCCAGCCGGCGAAGGGTCAGTCGGCCCTCCGTGAAGACGCCTCGGACTCTCACCGCGGTGGCGCTCGGTTCACCCCATCCCGGGCGGCCGGTCGCCCGCGCGAACATCACCGTGGCCCGGAACCAGGCGTAGCGCCCACCGAGGCGCAGGGATTGGAGCCAGAACCAGGCCGGAGCCGAGCGGCGTTGATCCGTTCTCGACTCGAAGTCTTCGATGAGGTCACCGATGACCGCGTCTCGCGCTGCGGCCGGGAGCAGGCGCTCGAGCAGCCAGACTGCCGCGCGCGGGGGGCCGGGCCGCCGGTAGCTCATGAAGGTTCGCTCAGGGTCCCTTCGATGCCGGTCCACAGATTGAGGAGGGCTTTCCGTGAGGCGCGGAGCGCTTCCATGCCGACGGGCGACACGGTGAAGTAGCGCCGGGGCCGTCCGCCACGTTCGGTGGTCGCATCACCCGTCTCGGACGTCACCAGGCCCTTGGCGTCCAGGCGGTCGAGCGTGGTGTACAGCGCCCCCCGGGCCACGTCGCGGCCGGTCCGTGCTTCGATCTCTTCCCGGATCTTCACGCCGTAGGCATCGTCACCGAGTTGGACGATGGACAACAGGACCATCTGTTCGAATTCGCCGAGGAACATTGAGCGACTCCCAGAGATGCAATGCGGCGTCCATGCCGGTCACGGGTGGCAGCGTCGTGAACCAGAAGGCAGGTGGCCTCCGCTCCCGGGTGCTCGACCAGCCCGTCTTTCGGCCGGCACCACCGGGGCGCCACCGCTGAAACATACCATACGGATTGTGGGCCCCACTATTCGTCACGCAGGACCTCGACCGGGTTCGCCCGCGAGGCGCGGAGGGCTGGTACCCAGCTTGCCGCCAGGGTCACCGCCAGCAACAGCCCGGCGATGGTACCGTAGGTCAGGGGGTCCGTCCCGGCCACCCCGAACAGCAGCGCGCCCATCGCCTCCGAGAGCAGGACCGCCCCGGCCAGGCCCAGGACGAGGCCCGCCACCCCCAGGCGCAGGCCCATTCCCAGCAACAGCTTGATCACGTGGTCCCGCTCTGCGCCCAAGGCCAGTCGCAGACTCAGTTCCCGTCGTCGCTGCCGCATGGCGTAGGAAATGACGCCGTAGAGTCCGACGGAAGCCAGGACCAGCGCGACGCCGGCGAAGACGGCGAGCAGGGTCATGGCGAAGCGCGTGGGCGCCAAGGCCTGCCGGACATAGTTGTGCAGCGGCGTGATGTCCATGACGGGAACATCGCTGCCGACCTCACGGGCGATGGCGCGCACCTGCGGGGCCAGCAGCACCGGGTCGCCGACGGTCTTTACCGTGTACCCCATCTGGTAGCCGTTGGTGAAGGACTGCGGGACGAAGATTGTCTCCCGTCCTTCGCGGCTCAGGTCGATGAAGCGGATGTGGTCCACGATGCCGACGATGTCGACGACGGTGGCGGTGCCACCCGTGAGCGTCGAATCGGCCTTGCCGACGACCAGCTGCTGACCCACGGGATCCTCCCCCGCGAAGGCGCGCTCAGCCATGACCCGGTCGATGATGGCGACCGGACGCGCGTCCGGGAGGTTGTCGCGCTCGTCGAAGGTCCGTCCCGCGAGGAGCGGCACGGACACCGCCTCGAAGAACCCCGGCATGACGGCGCGGTAGTCTGCTTCGTTCTGTTCCCAGGCGGCCGCATCGCCGATCGAGCGCGCGTAGGGACCGGACCCGAACTGTCCGGTACTCGACAGCGGGAGCGGGTTGACGCCCCCGGCGGCCACGACGCCGGGGAGTTGGTCCAACCGGCGATCCAGCTCGCGGAAGAACTGGGCCCGGCTGTCGCCACCGCGATAGGCCCACACCGGGAGAGAGAGATGGAACGTCAGGACGTTGGCGGCATCGAACCCGGGTTGGACGCTCGTCAGCCGGGCCAGGCTCCTGAGCATGAGTCCCGCTCCCACGAGCAGCACCACCGACACGGCTACCTCCAGCACGATCAGCCCGTGCTGGAGACGATGGCGCGACCGATTGGCGGTCCCGCCGCGTTCCTTGAGAGCGCTGGACAGATCTGTCCGCGTAGCTTGCCACGCGGGGACCAAGCCGAAGAGGCCCACCGCGGCCAGTGACGCCAGCAAAGTGAACCCGAGTGCAGCCGGATCGATGCCGACGTGCTCCACCCGTGGCAGGTCGCTGGCCTGGATGGATAGCAGAAGGTCGATGCCCACGTAGGCCAGGCCCAGGCCCAGGACGGCACCACCCCCGGCGAGGAGCAGGCTTTCCAACAGCAGCTGGGTGACCATCCGTCGCCGGCCGCCGCCCAGGGCAGCTCGGATGGCGACTTCCTTCTCGCGGCTGGCGGCACGAACCAGCAACAGGTTGGCCACGTTGGCACAGGCGATCAGCAGCACGAAGCCGACGGCGCCGAACAACACCAGCACGGTCGGCCGGACGTGACCGACCGCTTCCTCGTGCATCGGATGGATCGCGGCTCGGAGCTCGGCCAGCGCGTGCGACTGATACGCCTCCCTGAGACGAGCCGCCACGCCGTCCATGCGGTTCTGGGCCTGTGCCAGCGTGACGCCGGGACGCAGTTTCCCCATCACCGTGATGATGCCTGACGGCACCCGTGGCATGGTACGAAGGTCCACGGGCCACACCGTCCAGATGTCGACATCCGTTGGCAGCGCCGCGTCGGGTGGCATGTAGAGGCGGAACCCCTCGGGCGCCACGCCAACCACCGTCATCACCTGGCCGTTGGCATGGATGGTCCGACCCAGGATGGCCGTCTCCGCTCCGTAGCGCTGTTGCCAGAGCCCGTGGCTCAGAATGACCGGGAGGGCCGGTGGCGGCGTGTCGGGGTCGCTGAACTGGGCCATGTCGAACGTCTGGACATCGGCGTCGGTGAAGTCCCTTCCGAGAATCGGGGCGGCGCCGAACATGGTGAAGAAGCTGGGCGACACCCAGGACAAGGTGACCGATTCGGCGTCACCGTCGCCGGTGAGGTTCGTGGTTGTCGCGAAGGTCCCTACCATGTCCTCGAACACGTCCTCGGTTTGCTCGGCGTAGTCCACGAAGTCCGGTCCCGATACGGCGGCCTTGGGGACGTTGGCCAACTGGTTCCAGATGAGGACCAGGCGGTCTCCGTCCGGAAACGGCAACGGTCGCAGCACCACCGTGTTCACGACGCTGAACAGCGCCGTGTTGGCGCCGATTCCGAGTCCGAGGGTCAGGACGGCCACCACCACGAAGGCTGGCGAGCGTGCCAGCGATCGGAGGGCCATCCTCAGGGTGTGCCGCATGGGTTCGAGCATGTGGGGCTCCTTGACGCCTACATTGTAGTCTATAGTACTACAATGTAGGCACCAGTCAAGGAGGTTCCCGCGGGCCGGCACGGGTCTCGACGTCGGAGCTGGCGGGCGGGCCCTCTAGGGGAGCCGGGTCACGGGGATGGCCACCCGGGTCCGCTCCCACCCCAGCACCATGAGTGCCGAGTCGCCCGACACTCCGGTGATGGTGAACGTCTCGACGAAGGATGCCGTGGAATCGCTCGGTACGATCCCGACGCCGACCGTCTTGTCCTGGGCGCCGCCCCGAAGATCGTTGCCCCAGTGGAGTACCGACTCGGTGATGAAGATCCGCCAGGAAGAGGTGTCGGGGATGGTGTAGAGGGAATAGCGGCCCGGCGTCAGTTGGACGCCCGCGAGGGCGACATTCCCGTTGGTGTAGATCCTGGTAGGCTCGTTGGCCCCGGTACGCCACAGTTGTCGATATGGTACCATTCCTCCGAAGACGACCCGCTCACGCGCGGATGGCCTGCCGTAGCAGATCCTGACGGTGGCGTCACCCACATCGAACGTCTCTGCAGCCAGGGGACTGGCCCGTTCTTCCCAGAAGGGGCTGGTGAGGTCACGGAGGCAGGGGCCCAGGGCAACGGTCGGGGGAAGAAACGCCACGCCGCTCACTACCACGGTGGCCGTGAGAATGATGGTCAGGGCAAGGGAGAACCAGAAGACCAGACGGATCATGGCAGTCGTGGCGGTGGCGTGAGGGTTGGCGTGACCGCACGGAATGTAACAGATTCGGTCACCATCACTGACGTCGTCGGGAAACGCTCATGAAACGCAATCTGTTCCTGGTGCTCATCGTGTTCACGCTGATCATCGCGGGAACCTACCTGGTCGGTATGATGCTCCCGGTGGCACACCAGGCCGCCAGTCGCATCACGTTGTCCCAGCCACGTGACACCGTTTGGGCCGTCGTACGCAATCTCGGCAACCACGACCGATGGTGGCCCGACGTCGCGGCCATGGAGCAGCTGGAAGGGGAGGGAGAGCGCTGGGTCCAGATCGATGACGGCGGCGGCCGCATGCCGCTCCGGGTCATGGTGGACATTCCGCCGACGCAGTTCATTACCGAGATTCTCGATGCCGGTTTGCCGTTCGGCGGAACCTGGACCTACGATGTGGTCCCGGCGGGAGACGGCACCACGGTGGTGACGGTGACGGAAGAGGGCTACATCTATCAGCCCTTCTTCAGGGTCGCCAGTGTCGTCATCGGCCACCACCGCACCATGGATCGCTTCCTCGTTGCCCTGGGAGAGGTGTTCGGCGAGGACGTGACTCCGGTGCACCTCTACTAACACTCCTCTACCCGGTCTCCTGTATGGCGCATGGCCTCCTGACCTCCTATCCCGTTTCGCTGTCCATCCCCGTACAGTGGGGTGAGATGGACGCGTACGGTCACGTCAACAACACCATCTTCTTTCGCTGGTTCGAGTCGGCCCGCATCGCCTTCCTCGACCGCTGTGGGCTGCTGGACACCATGGAGCGCGATCGCATCGGGGCTATCCTCCGGTCCACCGGGTGCCGGTTCCGCGCTCCGGTGTTCTACCCCGATACCGTCGAAGTGGGGGGGCGGGCCAGAGACATCGAAACGGACCGGTTCACCATGGAGTATCTGGTGGTGTCCCTGACCCAGGAGGCTGTGGTAGGAGAGGGGACGGGGGTCATCGTTTCCTACGACTACCAGGCCCGTCGCAAGACCCCGCTCCCCGACCGCGTCCGCGCCAGCCTGGAATCGCTCGCCGACGAATCGGTATGACCCTCCTTCCCGAGATCGAAGAGGTGGTGGATCGCCTGGCAGCTTGGCGCCGGGAGTTGCATCGCTACCCCGAGATCGGGATGGATGTGCCGGAGACCGCCCGGCGAGTCGCCGAGTGGTTGCGCGCGTGTGGTGTAGATCAGGTGATCGAGGGCGTCGCCGGGGCTGGGGTCGTCGGAATCGTCGATCAGGGAGATGGCCCCGGCATCGGCCTGCGGAGCGACATGGATGCGCTTCCCATCGAGGAAGCGAACGCATTTCCTCACACCTCCTGCCATGCGGGGCGCATGCACGCCTGCGGCCATGATGGGCACATGGCCACGTTGCTGGGAGCGGCCTGGGGTTTGGCGAGGCGCCGTCGATTCCGGGGCCGCGCGGTGCTCATCTTCCAGCCTGGAGAAGAAACCCTCGAAGGGGCCAGGGCGCTGGTGGACGACGGGACACTCGATCGCTTCGGCGTCGACGCGATCTACGGGCTCCACAATCTCCCCGGAGACGCTGCGGGCACGATGCGCATCCCCGACGGTCCCGTCATGGCGTCCAGCAACAGATTCAGCGTCACCCTGCGTGGCCAGGGTGGCCACGCCGCCCTTCCGGAACTGTGTCGCAACCCCATCGAGGCAGCGGCGGAACTCGTGCCCGTCCTGCATGGGTGGGAGAAGGAGGTCCTTGGGGGTGACCGAGTGGTTGTCGCGGTCACGTCGGTCACAGCCGGCACGGGAGCGTACAACGTGATCCCCGAGGAGGCACGACTCGCCGGGTCGTTGCGTCACCTGGGGAGCGAGGGCATCGATACCATCGCTGCTGAACTGCGTCGTCGCTGCGATGCCATTGCGGGGCGCTACCGTGTGCAAGCGACGCTTGCCCTGGAATCACTCTGCCCTGCCACCATGAACTCCTCGTCCCACGCGGCGTTCGCGCGCGAGGTGGGCCGGCGCGTCTGCGGCGCGTCCGCGGTGGTCGAGGGTGAGCCGCTCATGGCCTCTGAGGATTTTTCGCTCCTGCTGCACGAGCGTCCCGGCGCCTTCGCTCTCATCGGCAACGGTCCCAGCGCGCCGCTCCATCACGCCGCCTACGATTTCAACGATGAGGTCCTTCCCACCGGTGCCAGCTACCTGATCGGCCTGGTCGAGGAGGGCGGCGGCGTCCCGTGACCGCCCGCCTCACGCAGCACGTCCGGCGCCGGCTCAGGCGTGGCCTGGTCATTCCCGCTCACCCGCTGGCCCTGACGCCCAGTCGCCGACTGGACGAGCGTCACCAACGTGCCCTGACCCGCTACTACCTCGCCGCCGGCGCCGGCGGTCTTGCGGTCGGCGTGCACACGACGCAATTCGAAATCCACCAACCCGACGTCGGTCTCTATGGCCCAGTCCTGGCCCTTGCTCGTGAGACTGCGGCCGAACGACCGGGACCGTCCCCGGTCCTCATCGCCGGTATCGTCGGGCGGACTCGGCAGGCGCTACGTGAGGCGCGCCTGGCGCGGGATCTCGGCTATCACATTGGCCTGGTGGGATTGACGGCGTTCCGGGAGAGTCGCGAGACGGCCGTCGTCGAACATCTCGCGCGAGTCGCCGAGGTGCTCCCGGTGATGGGGTTCTACCTGCAACCCGCCGTCGGCGGCCGCGCATTGTCGTACGGGTTCTGGCGCCGGATACTGGAGCTCGAGGGGCTGGTCGCCATCAAGATTGCGCCGTTCGACCGCTACCGCAGCCTCGACGTCCTGCGCGCCGTTGCCGACTCGGGACGCCGGGACGTGGCGCTCTACACCGGGAACGACGACCATATCGTGGCGGACCTCGTGACCCGCCACCGATTCCGGTCCGCCTGGCCGGTGGGGTGCGTCGGCGGGCTGTTGGGGCAGTGGGCCGTATGGACCCGCCGGGCCGTGGACATCCACCAATCGTGCCGCACCGCTCTGGACTCTGGCACCGTGGGTACCGATTTGTTGACGCTGGGGTCACAACTCACGGACGCCAATGCGGCCATCTTCGATCAGGGGCATCAGTTTCGTGGCTGCATTCCCGGTATTCACGAGGTACTCAGACGTCAGGGCCTGCTGCGTGGAACATGGTGTCTCGATCCGACCATGAGCCTGTCCCGCGGGCAAGGCGATAGCATCTCGCGCGTCACGGAAGCGTACCCTGGCCTTACGGACGATGCTTTCGTACGGGACCATCTGTCTGAGTGGTTCCGGTGATCACGCCAGGGCACCGGATTCAGAGATCCGGGGCTCGTTCAGAAATGCCCGTCGCGGCGATCGTAGCCGGTCGGCTTGTCCAGCGACGCTCCCCCTTGCATCACCCAGGCGGCAACCCGATCGATCATCTCCGGCAGTCCGATCGGCGGTGTTCCGAACAGGCTCTGACACCGGGATGCGTCGCTCAACAGGGCCTCGTCCGATTCGATGCCCTCGAAGACCGGCGCCTTCCCGAAAGCCGCGCCAAACGCCTTGGCCAAGGCGCGCACGGATACCACGTCCGGTCCCGTCAGGTTGAAGACGGCAGGCGGGGTTGCCACGTGGTGGAACGCCCTGAGCACGATGGCATTGGCGTCCCGCTGCCAGATGACGTTGACGTGTCCCACCGTGAGGTCGATGGGGTCGCCCGCCATCACCTTGTCGGCGATGTCCCGAAGGACTCCGTAGCGTGGTTCGATGGCGTAGTTGAGGCGGAGGAACACCATCGGTGTGCCCTGGCTCCGGGAGGCGTGTTCGAGAACACGTTCGCGACCCAGGGCCGACTGGGCGTATTCGCCGACGGGTCCGGGCCGGTCGTCCTCGCGTGATCCACCGGCTGCCACCAGCGACGGCGAGTACACGTTGCCGGTCGAAAGCGCCACGATCCGGCTCGACGCGAAGCGACGCGCCACCAGAAAAGGAAGTCCCACGTTGCTGGCCCAAGTGTGTTCCGGGTGCTGGTCGGTGCCGAACTTGCTCCCCGTCATGAGCACGACATTGTCGGCGTCCGGCAAGCCGGCCATTGCACCGGGCGCCAGCAGATCCACGGCGAGGGTGGTGATGCCGTCAGCCTCGAGTTGCTCCCTGAGTCCCGGCACCCCAAATCGTGAAACGGCGACGATGGAGCGGGCCGTGCCGGCTTGGGCTGATGACCGCGCAGCCAGGCGGCACAGACTGGGGCCCATCTTGCCACCGGCCCCAAGGATCAGGAGATTGCCTGGCAACCTGGCCATGTCACCGACCAGCAGCTCGGTGGGACAGGAGAGGCTCTCTTCAATGGCGGCGATCTCAGTCATCACGGCCGAAACCTTGTTTCACCTTGATACGTAAAGACACGCTGACACCAACCGGTAAGGACTACATGAGCAAGATTCTCTTCGGGATGGTCCTCGCCAAGCTGTGGAAGTGGCTGGTCGCCATTCTCACCCGCCTGTGGCCCAAGGTCGTATCCTGACGACTCTTCCTGTCAAAAAAATAGTCAGTATTGTCGCAACGATTCCTGATATGGGTCCGGCGCAGCGGAACGTCACGGTGTTCATTCATGAAAGTGTATGTAAGGCAATGACTTCCATATGGAGGCCATCCGGCACGTAAGCTGCAATATCAATCGGCTCAGGGCCCACTAGCGTTCAAGATAAATACAGATCACCACCGGGCGCGTCTGGTGGACGGATCCGTGGGGCGAGCCAATGTACCGTATCAAACTACCATCGGGTGAAGAATCGAATTTCGGCTCCTATGAGGAATTCAGCTTCGGCGTCGTGAGCGGCATCATCGACTCTGAGGCGGAGATCTACCACAGCCGGGCGGAAAAATGGATCCCGGTCAAGGTTCACCCCGACTTCAAGCGCGCGGCAGGCGATATGGCCCTGGCGCCGCATTCCGGAAACGGCCACCCCAAGACACCACCGCAAGACCAGCCTTCTCTCGAAGAAACCCCCACCTCGGAAGAGGCGGAAGCAGGCGGGCTGGATCTCATGACGCTCTTGGATCTCGAGGAGCTTACTGCCTTCGAACCGGGCAATGTGCAAGACTCAGCAGCAACGCAAGATCCAGCATCCCCCGTCGAAGAGGCTCGCGTGGACCTCGAAGATGCCCCCGAGGCTGCAATCGAGGAGCCGGACGATGCAGCTGCCGTCCAGGGCCACCCGGACCAAGCCGACGCCTCGACCGACGATGCCTCTGAGGTGACCGGCGCCGAATCCCCGGTCGAGGAAGTTGTGGTAGCCGGTGAGGACTCCGCGCCCAAGCTGGACGACATCATTCCGACGGAACTGGGTGCTGCCGATGCTCCGGACGAGGTCGATGGGTCGGAGGTAGCCGACGAACTGGATCGGGCCGATGAGCTCGACGAGGCCAACGACCTGGATGTGGTCGACGAGCTGGAGGAGGACGAGGAAGAAGACGATCTCGCCCTTGCCTTCGACCCATCGGGGGAGCCATCCGCGGAGGTCGACAGCCTCGATGATCTCGATGACTTCGATGAAGCGGAACCAGACGACTCAGAGCCGGTTGAGGATCTCGAGGCCGAGGAGTCCCAGAACGTCCATGCCGAGGACGTCAAGGACTATGTCCAGGCAGAGTGGGATGCCGAGGAGGACGGCGAGGTCGACGATACCGTCGAGATCGCGACCGAGGACGCACCTGAAGCCGCCGCCGATGCGCCCAGTGAAGAAGACCTCGATGATGACCCCAGTGAGCTCGAGGCCCCGGTACTCAATGAGACCGACGAAGAGCAGCTGCTCGATGCTGATGCCGACGTCGTGGCACCCGTCGCGTCTTGGGACACCGAGGACGTCGCGTCTCCGGAGACCGCCGTGGCCGAGTCCGAACCGCTCGACGCCGGGGACCACGCAGCGTTCGAGTTGCAGCAGCCGGACTGGGGCACCGAGGAAGCGGTACCGGTGTCACGGCGCCGCTTGCCGGTCGTTCCCGTCGCAGTGGCGCTGGGTATTGCGCTCATGGGCGTGCTGGGCTGGGTCATTATGGGCGGCTCTGAGCCGTCGACCGAGAATCCGGACGAACCCGGACTCGAGACGACGGCCCCGGCGCCCGCGCCGGCATTGAACCAGGAGTCGCTCGGTGCGGTGGATCCGTCGCCCGATCGCCGACCGGAGTACCAGGCCGCCTACGACGCGGCACTGGCCGACCTGGATGCCGCGTTGCGAGCCGCCGGGTTCCGCCGCCTGTTCGCCACATCACGCTTTGCCACGGCCTCGGAACTGAATGGGGTGCGCAGGACCATCGCGGCCGCCGGGGTGGCGCTCGGGGCCTATGGCGCTCGCACGAACGACATCGACGAAACCATCCCCGACACCGGGCCGTCTCTGGCGGAGCCGCGGGCCAACAGGGAACTGGCCGAGGATCTTCTCGCCGTTTCCGATCGCATCTTCCTGACGGTGGTCAACAACGCCGGGGTGGTGAGCGTACGGAACGGCGCGGCCACCATCACCAACGCCCGCGTCGAGGGGGAGTATCAGCGCCTGCTGGCCGAATTCGATCGGTTGTTGGCGCTGGCCGGCGCCAACGATGACGAGGCCCAGGCGCCGACCTTGACGCGCGTCGTCGACGCCATCGGCACGACTCGGCCACCGCCGCTGCCGGAGTTGGCTCCCGCGCCAGAGATTCCCGAGCTCTAGTCCGCGTTAGCTGACCCCGTCTCCTCCCAGCAGGTGCTTCTCGAAGAACAGGAGCACCAGGTCTAGATAGAGGTCACGGTTCTCTTTCTTGCGGAACCCGTGTCCTTCGTTTGCAGCCAGCATGTACCACACCTCGCGGCCGGTTTCCCGCACCTCTCGAACGATCTGTTCCGACTCACTGGCCGGGACCCGTGGGTCGTTGGCCCCCTGGGCGACGAGCAGGGGGACCGTGATGCTGGCGGCGTGCTCGCTCGGGCTGATCTGTTCCAGGTGTGCCCGCATGGCCGGGTCGCGCTCATCGCCGTATTCCACGCGACGCAGATCTCGACGATAGTCCTGGGTGTTCTCCAGGAAGGTCACGAAATTGCTGATCCCGACGATGTCCACGGCGGCGTCGAGCCGGTCGCTGTAGTGAACCGCGCTGGCCAACACCATATAGCCGCCGTAGCTGCCGCCGATGACCGCTACGCGGTCCTGGTCCAGGCCCGGCTGTTCCGCGATCCAGTCCAGGAGCGCGCCGATATCGCGTACCGAATCCTCTCGCTTGAACCCGTTGTCCAGCATCACGTAGGACTTGCCGTATCCCGAAGAGCCACGGACGTTCGGGGCGATGACCGCGGCGCCACGCGCCAGCCAGGTTTGCATGGTGCTCGAGAAGAAGGGCCGGTACTGGCCTTCCGGCCCGCCGTGAATGCTGATGATGACCGGGTGCGGGCCGGGGCCATCGGGTCGATACACGAAGGCGGGGATCTGGCGGGGCGCACCCGCGACGGAGTCGAATGTCGGGTAGTGCACCAGCTCGGGGCTCACGAAGCGATCTGTGTCCAGGCCGCCCACTTCGCTGAAGGTCCAGCGGGTCAGGGGGCCGGCGCTGAGGGGGTCGTCTTCGAGTGCCAGGACGAACGCGTCGCTCGGCGTACTCGGGCTGTTCATGGTAAACGCCAGCGAGCGATCGTCAGGGCTGAAGGCCAGCCCGAATACGATGCCCATCGGCATCGACTCCACGAGCCGGTAGCCGTCGGTCGAGGGGTCCAGGAGGTAGACCTGCGACACGCCGTCTTCGTTGGTGACGAATGCCGCTCGGGTGCGGTCGTCGTTGATGGCCACTGCCGTGACGTCCCAGGGAATGTCCGCAGTGATGATGTCGAGGGTGCCTGACGCCAAGTCCAGCTTGCCCAGCTGGCGGAAGTCACTCCTGGCATCGGTGCGGATGTAGGCGCTCCGACCGTCCGCTGAAAAGCGCAACGGCTGCCACACGCCGCGCTGTTCCGTGCCGCCGGCCACCAGCCGATGTTCTCCCGTCGTCAGGTCCAGCAGATGGATGCGGCTGTCGGTGACACTGACGTATTGCGCGACGAGAAGCGACGTGCCGTCTGCGGAGAAGTCGCCCGGGGCATACGCCGCGCCGTCCGGCGCTTCGAAGATCAGACGGGCCGACGTCGAGTCCGCCGCCGTCATCAGCCAGACGTCATTGGACCGCCCGTTGCGACGCGTGGAGGTGAATGCCAACGCGCCGCCATCCTCACGCCACCGGGCGGAGGAATTGCGTGACACGCCGTCCGTCAGTCGCTGGTGGCTCCCGTCCGGACCCAGCAGGAAATACTGGTAGAACTCTCCCCCGCCTTCGTCCATCCGGAACAGGAGCGCGTCAGAGCCGGGACGGCGCTGGACGCCCGCGAGCGGCTCAGCCATGAAGGTGATCTGGCGCCGGGCGCCTCCCGGCCGGTCGACGCGGTGCAGTTGCGTCACGTCGGCGAAGCGGGTTGTGACATACAGGCTACCGCCATCGGCGGACCAGTCCTGCACGGCGGCGCTCCGGACCTGTTGGTATGGCCGCTGGAATTCCCGAATCCATTCCGGTACGTCCGGGACGCCCGACAGCAGGACGTTCCCATTGTTGACTCGGCGTTCGTCGACCTGGGACTCCAGCGGTAATGCCAGAACCAGAGTTGGGAGGAGAAGAAGGCCCGCAGTGAGTCGCATGCCAAGAGGCTCCGAAAAGGGGTGTCGGTGAAGATAGAGCTTCATGGCCCTGGCACCAGAGTCCGAAATGCAGAACGGCGGCCGGGCTGTCCCGGCCGCCGTTCAGGCGTACGGAGGCGGGGTCCTGCCTACGGAGTGCTCCTCGAGACG
>JBDHIK010000104.1:0-10391 GCA_039587475.1 Gemmatimonadota bacterium
AGCAAGGACCCGTTGCCTCTGGCGTCTGAGCGCAAGGCCAAGTTCACCGCGACCGAGGTCAGCTGGATGTCTCTCGACGTCAGTCCCGACGGGCAGACGATCGTGTTCGACCTCCTCGGCGATCTCTACACGCTTCCCATCGGCGGCGGTACGGCTACCCGGATCACGCAGGGCATGGCCTACGACGCCCAACCGCGCTTCAGTCCTGATGGCGAGACCCTCGTGTTCGTGTCGGATCGGAGCGGCGGGGACAACGTCTGGACGCTGCGCTTGGACTTCACCGACACGACCCAGGTGACGCGCGGCAACACCAGCCTGTACGTCTCGCCGGAATGGATGCCGGACGGTGAGTACATCGTGGTGAGCCGCTCCACCAGTCTGTTCGGCGCCCACAAGTTGATGATGTATCACAAGAACGGGGGCAGCCCCATCTCGCTGGTCCGTACCCCGGCGCCGTTCAAGACGCTGGGTGCGTCTCCCACCCCCGACGGTGACTACGTCTGGTATGCCGGCCGGTTCAACGACTGGCAGTACAACGCCTTTCTGCCCCAATACCAGTTGTACCGCTACGACCGGGAACGGGGCACCTCGAGTCGGATGACGTCGCGTTACGGCTCCGCCTTCCGACCGGCGGTGTCGCCCGACGGGCAGTGGCTGGTGTACGGTACCAGGTCCGAGACCCAGACCGGCCTGCGGCGGCGCAACCTGGCCACCGGGGACGAGAGGTGGCTGGCCTACCCGGTCCAGCGCGATGAGCAGGAGTCGCGGGCCACGATCGACGTGCTCCCGGGCTGGCGGCAAGATCTGGAATGTCCCGATGGACGGAAGCACACCGACGGAGATTGCCTTCGAGGCGGCCGTCGATCTCGACGTCGGACCCAAGGTGGCCTTCGAGTACGCTGTGGACACGGCAGCGTCGGTGACGGCGCGGCAGATCCGCCACCCGGTGGCCTCGCCCGACGGCAGCCAGATGGTCTTCACGGCGTTCGACCGGCTGTGGGTCAAGGACATGCCCTCTGGGGAGGTCCGGCGGCTGACCGATTCGGAAACGGGTGAGTACCACGCCGTGTGGTCCCCGGATGGAGCCTGGGTTGCCTGGGTGACGTGGGACGATGGCAACGGCGGACACATCATGCGGGCCCGGGCCGACGGCAGCGGCACCGGGCAGCAGTTGACCGCCGTCCCGGCGTTGTATTCCAACCTGGCCTGGTCGCCGGACGGGGAACGCATCGTCGCGACCCGGGCCGCCGCGCGACAGCTGCTCCAGGCGCCCGACATCTTCTTCTCGGCGCTGGGCGGCGAATTCGTCTGGGTCCCCGCGGCCGGGGGCGACGTCACGGTCATCGCCCCCACCGGTGGGCGGGACGTGGCGCACTTCACCAACCACGCTGATCGGATTTACGCCTACAGTCCATTCGAGGGGCTGGTGTCGTTCCGTTGGGACGGTACTGACGTCCAGCGCCACCTGGTGGTCCGGGGCATCCGGGCCCCCGGCACGACCCCGCACGAAGAGGAACGGTGGCAACAGTTGCCGCGCAGGGTATTCCCCCACATTTCCGAAGATCCCGAAGCGCCTGCCGAAGCCGGCAGCGCTCCGCCGGCCGGCCTGGTGTTGATTTCTCCAACCGGGAATCACGCGGTGGCTCAGGTGGGCAACCACCTGTATTCGGTGGGCCTCACCGATGTGGGTCGTGGCCCGTTGACCGTCTCCGTAGCCAACCTGCGCGGCGCGGCTGTTAAGATCCGTCAGCTGACCGAGATCGGCGGCGAGTTCCCGTCCTGGAGCGGCGATGGTGAGAAGATCCACTGGGGGATCGGCAACGCACTCTTTACCTACGACCTGACCCGCGTCCAGGCTCTCGAAGACAGTACCGTGCAGGACGCCCGCGACAAGGTGGCGCAGGCACTGGTGGTGCGCGGCATCATCGACAGCCTGAAGGCGACCCGCGCCCTGATCGACTCGGTCAAGAAGGCGGACAGCCTCGACGCGGCACCCGACTCGCTCAACACCAAGCTCAACGGGCTCATCGCCGACTCGGTGCAGATCAAGGCCGACTCGTTGCTGCGCGAGGCCGAGGTGGCGCAGAAGCGGGCCGAGGCCATCCGGCTGCGGGCCGACTCGGTGCGGGCCGGACTCGATACCGTCGAAGTGGACACGGCGGGGTACAAGCCCGACGAAATGCGCATCAAGGTGACCGCGCCGCGGGACGTACCACGCGGCACGGTGGTCTTGCGGGGTGGCCGGGTCATCACCATGCAGGACGATACGGCCAAGGCCATCATCGAGAACGCCGATGTCGTGGTGACCGACAACCGCATCGTGGCCGTGGGGCTCCGCGACTCGGTCGAGGTGCCCGAGGGCGCCGAGATCATCGACGTGTCGGGGAAGACGCTTATCCCCGGTTTCGTGGACACGCATTACCACGCGCAGTGGCTGGTGCCCGAGATACACGTGGGGCAGGTGTGGCAGTACCTGACCAACCTGGCCTACGGGGTCACCACCACCCGTGATCCGCAGACGAACTCGACGGACCTCCTGAGCTACCAGGACCGTGTGGAAATCGGCGGCATGCTGGGTCCCCGTATCTACTCCACCGGACCGGGCGTCTTCTGGTCCGAGGCCATTCGGGACGCCAACCATGCCAAGAACGTGCTCAAGCGCTACAGCGAGTACTACGACACCAAGACGCTGAAGATGTACATGTCGGGCAACCGGCAGCAGCGGCAGTGGATCATCATGGCGGCCAAGGAACTGGAGTTGATGCCCACGACCGAGGGCGGGCTCGACTACAAGCTGGACCTGACGCACGCCATCGACGGCTACTCGGGTATCGAACACGCTCTGCCGGTGACCCCGCTGTATCAGGATGTGGTCGAGCTGTTCAAGGCGTCGCAGACCACCAACAGCCCGACACTCCTGGTGTCGTACGGCGGGCCCTTCGCCGAGAACTACTTCTACGCCACGGAGGACGTGCACGGCGACGCCAAGCTGAGGCGTTTCGCGCCCCATGCCAGCGTCGACGCCAAGACCCGGCGACTGGTGCGCTGGTTCTTGGAAGAGGAGCACGTCTTTCCGCAACATGCCCAGTTCGTGGCCCAGCTCCTGGCGGACAGCGCCAGGGCCGCCGTGGGGAGCCACGGGCAGTTGCAGGGTCTGGGCTACCACTGGGAACTGTGGGCCATGGCCTCCGGAGGGGCGGACAATCACGATGCGCTGCGGGCGGCCACGATCCTCGGCGCCGAGGCCATCGGCTTCGGCAACGACCTCGGGTCCATCGAGGAGGGCAAGCTGGCGGATATTCTCGTGCTGGACGAGGACCCGTTGGCCGACATCCGGAACTCCTCGGCGCTCCGCTACGTGATGAAGAACGGCCGGCTCTATGAGGCCGATTCCCTGAACGAGGTGTGGCCACGGCAGCGGCCGTTGCCGCCACAGCGGTGGCAGGGCGACCACATGGAGCCCGATGGGGTGAGCGCGGGCGTGCGCTAGCGGTTACCCATCACCGATGGCAAGGGCGGGAATCCGGTTGGCTTCCCGCCCTTGTCCGTTCCGGCTTGGCCCTGGCGTGTGGCCAGTGTGTGCCGGGCGTCACGGCGTGCCGCCCGCCTGCTGAGTCATCCAGAGCCCGCCTTCGAGCCGCAGGCCCTGGAAATCAGGCGTCTGGCCCGGGACCTGTCGGACAGCTCCGGCCCGGCTGGAGGAGACTAGGGATTGGCC
This sequence comes from Gemmatimonadota bacterium, assembly GCA_039587475.1. GTDB lineage: Bacteria > Gemmatimonadota > Gemmatimonadetes > Gemmatimonadales > GWC2-71-9 > N074bin45. Next base: position 3,719 of record JBDHIK010000104.1, read on the forward strand.
GGCACCAGGAGCTGTCCGGTGAAGCAACCCCGGTTCCCCTGTGAGTCGGCGCATTCCATGACGGTGCCCTGGAGCTTCATCCCCTCGAAGTCACCGGCCCCGAACGCGACGGCGTTGGGGATCTCCACCCCACGGGGCTGGGGGTACACCTTGCCGGGTCCCGGAACGGCGGTGAACGTGCCGCACCAGCCGCGTGCCGGAAGGCAGACGTCGTAGTCGGTCTGGACCCCGGTGGTCGTGTTGAAGATGCCGTTGGGCCCCTGGCTGGCGGTCTGGGGGCTGGCCTCGTTGACCGCGATCCAGGTGACCATGGTGCCTGACAGGTCGCCCTCCTGCACCGAGAAGGCTAGCCCGATCAGGCCGCGCAAGCGGCCCGAGGCGCCGTGAGGGCTGAACTCTCCACCCAGAAAGTCACGGAACTCGGTTACGAAGGTGACGGGGATGGCCTCACTGCTCAGCGAGGCGATGGATAGGGCGGCCGTGACGCTCTGGTTCGCAGTCGGCTCCGGGCCGGTGGTCTCGCCGCAGCCGGACACGAGCGCGGCCGCCCCGAGGAAGGGCAAGAGGAGAACGTTGCGCATGGGTGACACTCCACGGTTTGGGTTGCCCCACGATGAGGCGCCTGCGTGATTCCTCCGTGACCCGGTCGTGAGTTGAGGGTTCGCTGGCTCTCATGGATCGGGGCGCGTATTGTTCCTCAGGCTGGCGACCATCGACGGTACGGCCCCGGGCCCTCATCCATGACCCCCAACGCACGGCCACCATGAGCGACTTCGATTCCCTTTCGGCCACCCTGACGGGCCGCTACTCCATCGAGCGTGAGCTCGGCGCCGGCGGCATGGCCACCGTGTACCTGGCCCACGATGACCGGCACGACCGGCCCGTGGCGCTCAAGGTGCTGCGGCCCGAGCTGGCCGCGGTGATCGGGGCCGACCGTTTCCTGGCCGAAATCAAGACCACCGCCAATCTGCAGCACCCCCACATCCTGCCGTTGCACGACTCGGGGGAGGCGGGCGGCTTCCTGTTTTACGTCATGCCCTACATCGAGGGCGAAACGCTGCGCGACCACCTCGATCGCGAAAAGCAGCTGCCGGTGGAGGACGCGGTGCGGATTGCCGGTGAAGTGGCGGACGCGCTCGACTACGCCCACCGCCAGGGCGTGATCCACCGGGACATCAAGCCCGAGAACATCCTGCTGCACGACGGACGGGCCGTGGTGGCGGACTTCGGCATCGCGCTGGCGGCGTCGAAGGGCGGCGCCACCCGCATGACCGAGACCGGGATGTCCCTGGGGACGCCTCAGTACATGAGCCCCGAGCAGGCCATGGGCGAGCGGGAGATCACGGCCCGGAGTGACGTGTACGCGCTGGGTGCGGTGCTGTACGAAATGCTGTCCGGCGATCCGCCCTTCAGCGGGTCGACCGCGCAGGCTATCGTGGCCCGGGTGGTCACCGAGTCCCCCCGGTCATTGACGGTGCAGCGCCACACCATTCCCCGGCACGTCGAGCAGGCGGTGCTCAAGTCACTGGAGAAGCTGCCGGCGGATCGGTTTGCCACGGCGGCCGAGTTTTCCCAGGCGCTCAAGGACACGCACTTCACCTCGGCGACCGGCGTGGAGATGGTCGATGCCCAGACGGCCCACCCGGCACCTTCCGGCATCCGGGATTGGCGACTCTGGGCCGCCGTGGCCGGTGTGCTGGTCGCCGTGCTGGCGTGGGTGGGCACGAGGAGCGAAGCCCCGCCGCCGGTAGCCAGATACAACCTTGCCCATACCGGGGACGCACAACTGGGCGCGGGGCGGGGCAGCCGGGTGGCGTTGTCGCGAGACGGCATCTGGATGGCCTACGTCGGTCTGGGTGACGGCCCCTCCCGGATCTGGGTGCGGAGGCAGGAACAGCTCCAGGGCGCCGCGCTGCCGGGTACCGACAATGTGGACCACGTGTTCTTCGAGCCTGGCGGGAGCCGGGTCGGCTTCATCACCAACGGCCAGGTCATCAAGGCCGTGTCGCTGACCGGGGGGCCTCCCATCACCGTGACGGATGGAGAGGTGGGGTTGGACGGGGCCACCTGGAGCGACGATGGGTACATCTACTATGACGGGTTGACGCAGGGCACGACCAACGGGCTCCGCCGCATCCCCGCCGGCGGTGGCGCCGTGGGGGAAATCGTATCCACGGTGGATACCGCCGCGGGGGAAACCGACCACGTCTGGCCTGAGGCGCTCCCGGGGAGCAAGGGCCTCCTGTTCACGCTGGCCCGAGGCGGCAACGCCACCAATTCGGACATCGCCGTGCTGGACCTCGCCACCGGCCAACACCGGGTGTTGACGCGCGGGGTCACGGCGCGCTACGTCGAGTCGGGCCACCTGGTCTACGTGTCGGCGGACGGAACGCTGTTGGCGGTTCCCTTCGATCTGGATGGGCTGATGGTGACCGGCGACCCGGTTTCCCTGGCGGAGGGCGTCGCGGTGAAGCCGTTCGGTGCCGTCGACATGGCCATCACCGGCAACGGGACGCTGGCATACATGACCGGCACCTCGACGACCGACCCGGGTGAGATCGCATGGATCGACCACTCGGGGACCGTGACCCCGGCGGACCCGGGGTGGGTCGGGGACTTTGCGACGGTCTCGGTATCGCCCGAGGGCGCCCGGCTGGCAGTGGGCATTTACGAAGGGTCGGGCATCCACATGTGGGTGAAGCAACTGCCCGGCGGACCGCTGACGCGCCTGACGTTCGAAGGGCAGATGAACTACCGGGCCAGCTGGACGCCGGACGGTCGTGAGGTCATGTTCATCTCCGACCGCGAGGGGGACCTGAACCTCCTGAAGAAACGGGCGGACGGCAGCGCGCCTCCGGAAACGGTCCTCGACCTCGAACGGCCCTTGCAGGAAGGCTACCACTCGGCAGATGGCCACTGGCTGGTGTATCGGTTGTCACCGCGGGACATCTATGCGCTGTCCACCGATGGCGACACGGTGGAAGTCGTGGCCACGAGTTTCTCCGAGCGGGCGCCGGCGCTGTCTCCGGACGGGCGCTGGGTGGCTTACATGTCCGACGAATCGGGGCGCTCCGAGGTCTACGTCCGGCCATTTCCCAACGCGTCGCAGGCGCGGTGGCAGATCTCGACCACCGGGGGCGGGGTCCCGCTCTGGGCGCCGGATTCGCGCACGCTCTACTATCGGACCGGATCCGGCCAGGTCTACGCCGTGACCATCGAGCCCGGCACCACGTTCATCGCGGGGGAGCAGCGTCTGCTGTTCGCCGCGCCCGAGATGTACCTGGGTGACGGCACGTGGGACATCGCGCCGGATGGGGAACGCTTCGTCGCGATCGTATCCCGTGGTCTCGGGTCGGACGGCAGTTTCGTCCTGGTCGAGAATCTCGGCACCGAACTGCGGGATCGGGTGAAGTGATCGTCGTAGGCTCGCGGTTCCCGGTTTCCGCGTCCAGCCGATGACCGATCTCGACCGCCTCACCGCGGCACTGGCGGGCCGCTACACCATCGAACGCGAGGTCGGCGCCGGCGGCATGGCCACGGTCTACCTGGCGCATGACGCCAAGCACGACCGCAACGTGGCGCTCAAGGTCCTGCGCCCGGACCTGGCCGCCTCGCTCGGCGCCGACCGCTTCCTGCGGGAAGTCCGCATCGCCGCCAACCTGAGCCACCCCCACATCCTTCCTCTCTATGACTCGGGCGAGGCCAACGGCTTCCTCTACTACGTCATGCCCTACGTCGAGGGCGAGTCCTTGCGCGAGAAGCTCGATCGTGAGGGTGAACTCCCCATTCACGAGGCCACACGTATCCTCAAGGAGGTCGCCGACGCGCTGGCCTACGCCCACGAGCGCAAGGTGGTCCACCGGGACATCAAGCCCGACAACGTGATGCTCTCGGGCCGGCACGCCCTGGTGACGGACTTCGGTGTGGCCAAGGCGGTGAGCGAGGCCACCGGCCGCCACCAGGTGACCACCGCCGGCGTCGCCCTCGGGACGCCGACCTACATGGCCCCGGAGCAGGCCGCCGCCGATCCCAACGTCGACCACCGAGCCGACATCTACGCCCTCGGCGTGCTGGGCTACGAGCTGCTGGCTGGCCGGCCACCCTTCATGGGCAACACGGCCCAGCAGATCCTGTCCGCCCACGTGACCTCGGCGCCCGATCCCATCACCACCTACCGCACCACCGTGCCCCAGGCCCTGACGGACGTCATCATGCGTTGCCTGGAGAAGCGGCCGGCCGACCGCTGGCAGAGTGCCGAGGCCATGCTCGAGCCGTTCGAGGCACTCGGCGCCAGCAGCGGGGGCATCACGCCGGTGGAGACCAGGCCCCATCGCGCGGTGCGGATCGGCAGGGGCTGGGGGATGCCGATCGCCATCGGCGCCATCGCGATCGTGGTCTTGGCCGCCGTGCTGTGGCCCCGGGGCGGGCGGGTCGCGGGCCCGCCGTCCCTGGCGACGACTGGCCGCTGGATCGCGGTGCTGCCGTTCGAGAGCGCCCGGTCCGACGAGGAGAGTACTTCCTTCACCGACGGCATGCACGACGACGTGCTGACGCAACTGGGGAAGATCGGTGCCCTCAGGGTCATCGCCCGCAATTCGGTCATGGAGTATCGGGGGACCGACAAGAGTCTGCCCGAGGTGGGCAGGGAACTGGGGGTCGACGCGTTGTTGCTGGCACGGGTGCAACACGCCGGCGACCAGGTGCGGATCAACGTCCAGCTGATCGACGCCGCCAGCGCTCAGCAGTTGTGGGGCGAGACCTACCAGCGCGAGCTGACGCTGGACAATCGCTTTGCCATCCAGGCGGAGATCTCCGAGGCGGTAGCGACGGCGCTGCAGGCGGCCCTGACCCCTGCGGAGCGGGCCCGCCTGGCCGAACAGCCCACCGACAACGCTGAGGCGTACGGATTGTACCAGCGGGCCAAGGAGTTGCACGACCTGAGCGAAGATCGCGCCGTCATGGAGCGGCTGTCACAGCTGCTGGCCCAGGCCGTCGACCTCGACCCCGGGTTCAGTCTGGCGCTGGCCCTCCAGAGTCAGGTGGAGATGGCCCGGTACTGGTACACCTACGAGCGGACCCCCGAACAGGTCGCCCTGGGGAAGGCGTTGGCCGAGCGGGCCCTTGGGCTCGATCCCGATCTCCCTGAGGCCCACATCGCGCTCGCGTTCTATCACTACTGGGGGTTTCTGGACTACGAGGCGGCCATGGCGGAGTTCGCCATCGCGGAGGGCAGCGCCCCGAGCAACATGGGGCTCCACGAAGGCATGGGAGCGGTGCGGCGGCGCCAGGGCCGGGCCGAGGAGGCCCTGGCCTACTTCAGGAAGGCCCGCGGCCTCGACCCCCGCTCGCGGCGGCCCATTCAAGGAATAGCGGAGACCCTGGCCATGCTGCGCCGCTTCGACGAGTCCGCGGCCGCCTGGGACTCGGTTCTCCTCGTGAACCCCGACACCCCCTACCCGCGCGGCCAGATCGCCTTCGTCCATGTCGCCTGTTGTGGCGACACGGCGGCCGCCCAGGCCGCGGTCGACCATGCCCGTGCCCTCGGCATCACCGGCGACCTGTTGGACATGATGGCGGTGATGACGTACTGGCTGCGACGCGACTATCACGGGATGCTGGATCTCCTCCAGCGGCTTCCGGCGGCGCGTGACGACCAGTACCAGTACATCCCGGTCGCCTTGGCGGAAGGGACGGCCTTGCGGGAGCTCGGGAATGAGCCGGAAGCAACCGCCGCCTTCGAGACAGCCGTCGCGGAACTCGACAGCCTGATCCTGCTCCGGCCAGAGGACGAACGGCTGTACGGCTCTCTGGGCCTGGCCCACGTCATGCTCGGTCGCGAGGCTGCGGCGCTCCGTGCGGCCCGCCGTGGCGTGGCCCTCCTCCCCTTCGAACGCGAGGCCTGGCGCGGCGGCACCCGCCTGATGGAACTGGCCACGGTGTTCGCCCAATTGGAACAGGCCGATTCGGCAGTCCACTATCTCCGGTTTCTCCTCGACCAACCTGGGGACATGACCGAGTGGTTTCTGCGACTCGACCCGTTTTGGGACCCGATCCGCGACACGCCGGAGTTCCGGCGGCTCGTGGATGACTGAGTCGCCTGATCGTCGGTCGCGGCGGCGGGCTCGCTGGTAGGCTCCCCCATGTCCGATGCGGCAAGGTTGCCGATCCCTATCCACATCGTCGGCTGCCACGCCGAAGGTGAAGTGGGCGACGTCATCGTTGGGGGCGTCGAGCCGCCGCCCGGCGAAACCCTGTGGGAACAGTCACGCTGGATTGCGCGTGATGGACGACTCCGGAACGTCGTCCTCAACGAGCCGCGCGGCGGCATGTTCCGGCACGTCAATCTCATCGTGCCACCGAAGGACCCGCGGGCTCAACTGGGCTTCATCATCATGGAGCCGGCCGACACGCCGCCGATGTCGGGTTCGAACGCCATGTGCGTGGCGACGGTGGCGCTGGAGACCGGCATCGCGCCGATGACAGAACCCGAAACCCGACTGGTGATGGAGGCCCCCGGCGGATTGGTCGAGGTCGCTGCCCGGTGCAGGGGAGGCAAGGCGGAGCGGGTCACCATCAAGAACGTCCCCTCGTTCGCCCACAGACTCGACGCCGCTCTCGAAGTCGAGGGACTCGGCACACTCGCTGTCGATACGGCCTACGGCGGCGATTCGTT
>JBDHIK010000105.1:0-9729 GCA_039587475.1 Gemmatimonadota bacterium
TCGGGCGCCAGGAGATCAACTACGGCGGCCAACGCCTCATCGGGGCGCTCGACTGGCTCCAGCAGGCCCGCTCCTTCGATGCGGTGCGCGTGGACTGGATGAAGGACCAGACGGGGGCTCGCTTCTTCTACTCGCCCCTGTCCGAGGTGCGGTCGGGGCAGTCCTTCGACCAGTCGCTCCTGGTGGGGTACGGGCGGGTCAACCACGTCCTGTCGGGCATGCTGGGGCTCTACGCCATCTACGTGACGGACAACGACACCCTCAAGACCGACCAGGGGACCTTCGGCCTGCGTCAAGCGGGCCGGACCGGCCGGTTCGACTACCGGGTCGAGAGCTACTACCAGACCGGGAAGACGCTGGGGCAGGACAACTCGGCCTTCATGGTCGGGGCCCGGGCCGGCGCCACGTTCGGCAAGTTCACGGCGGCGCTGTGGTACGACTACCTGTCCGGCGACGGGGACCCCAACGACGGCAAACTGGAAGTCTTCAACACCCTGTTCGCTACCAACCACAAGTTCTACGGCTACGCCGACCTGTTCCTCAACATCCCGCTCGACACCGGTGGACGCGGGCTGCAGGACCTGCAGTTGGCCACCGGATACGCCATCACCGACAAGGCCCGGGTGGAGCTCGATTTCCACGTCTTCCGGACGGCGCAGCAAGGCAGTCTCAGCAGCAACCGGTTCGGTGAGGAGATCGACCTGGTGGGCCACTACCGCTTCGACGAGCACCTGTCGGTCCAGGGCGGCGGCGCCTACGTCTTCCAGGGCCCGGCCCTGGCCGAGATCGGCCGTCTGTCCCGCGACATGACGTGGCTCTACCTGATGCTGGACGTGACGTTCTAGGGGAGGGGGCAGAGGCAGGCCGCCGTTGGCACTCGGTGTCGGCCGTCGGACGTCCTCCGTTTCCGCTCCCCTCTCCCCTGTCCCCTCTCTCACTCCACGCAGTAGCCGCTCGCCATGGTCTTCTCCTGTTGCCCGATGATGACCCAGCCCACCTGAGTACTCAGGGTGACGCCCGTCAGGTCGGCGCCGTCGCACTGTGCCAGCAGGTCTTCGATCAGGAGACTCGCCGTCTCCGTGGGCGACGGCGATACCCAGAGGACATTGAACTTCGTCGCCTCGGCCGTCACGCGCCTGCCCGGCTGGGTGACGACGGTGGTGGTCACGGGGACGGTGAAGCATCCCTGGACCAGGATGAGTGCCGCGAGTGCGCTGAGGGGGAGAGGGTGCTTCATGGGTCGCTCCGTGCGCGAGAAGGAACAGTGGGCCGCCCTGACCGGGGGCAGATGTCATGCCACGCGGGTGGGTGACCACATGCCGCCATGCGTATGAATTGGAGAGCCCGGCCCCGGGCTGGATTGTCTCCCCTGGAGGACCGTCCGGCCTCCGATGGTGGACAGGTCCAGTGCGCCTTGGCTCGTGGATGGCAGCGAGGCGGGCAGGGCGACCCCGATCCACCATATAGAGTCCGGTGGTGTGTCTGCGGAGTGCGTGCAACGAATCGTCGCCGGGCTAACCCCTTGACCACAGCGTCTGGCTGCTGCATTTCTCAGCGGTCCCCCAACAAGAAGGTTCAATGAGGATTCGCTGGATGCTGTACCAGGGGCGGCGCCTGGGTATTGTCGCCGCGGTTGTAGCGTTGTTGACCTCGACGGTATCGGTCCTCGAGGCACAGGAACCGGAGTTGTCCCCCGAACTGCAGGCGGTGCGGGACGGGCTGGAGCAGTACCAGGATCCCATCAAGGCCGTCTACGACGGCTACCTGTCGACGGTGGGCTGCATCGCCTACCCCAACGGCGCCACCGAGGGCTCCATGCAGTACGTGGCCGGCGGCATGGGCGTCCACTTCCTCAACCTCGGCTTCGTGGGGCCGGAACTGGACCCGGCCAAGCCCCAGGTGCTCATCTACGAACCCGTGGGCGACGAACTCAAGCTGGTGGCCGCTGAGTGGTTCATGCCGGCCGCGATGGTGGAAGGTGAGCCGCCATCGATCTTCGGCCACCAACTGCAAGGCCCCATGGAGGGCCACAAGCCGCTCATGCCGGCGGGCATGCACCACTTCGACCTGCACGTCTGGCTCTGGAAGGAAAACCCGGCCGGCGTGTTCTCGCCCACCAACCCGGCGCTGACCTGCCCACCGGCGGCCTACACGTTCGAGGAAGCTGCTCCCACCATGGTGGAGCACGGCCACAACTAACCGACCCGCCAACACAGGTGGCGTAGGGCTCGGAGCCGGGAGAGAATCACTTCCCGGCTTCGAGCCCTCGCTTTGTTCCCGAACCCCGCCGGTCGCTCGGTTGGGACGCCCGCCCCTACGTCACCAGCGTGTCCGGTGGGGGCGGTGGTGGGGGCGGCGTGGGATTGGGCAGCGTGTCGGGTGGTGGCGGTGGTGGCACGGGGCTCGGCAGTGTATCGCCCGGCGGCGGACCTGGGAACGGCACGGTCGAGTCGGCGGATTGGGGTGAGCCACCGCCGGACCGCGCGCCGGGGAGCGCTTCGGTCGGGGCCTCCGTGCCGCAGGCGGTGACGGCGCCCGCCGCGACAGCCACGGCCAGGATCGTCCAACTGAGGGAACGCATGAATCCTCCTGCGCGTCAAAGAGTAGTGTACTCAGGAGACCCTCCGGGTCCGCCGGCGGTCACAACGACGTTTCGGGTGGTGCAATCGAGGGGTGGGCCGGGCGTCTCCGATGAGGAGCCGGGCAATGAAATCCCTATCGATCATCTTCCCATTCTTCTTGTTGACGGCGTCCGTGGCCCAGGGCCAGTGGTGGGGCGGGGCCGACCTCGGGTTGGAGACCCACACCGGTATCCGCGCCGACCACCGGGGCGGCATGGGCCTGTCCGCTTCGGCCGGCTGGGAACGGGGCCGTGTGCGGGCCGAGGCCGGCGGCATGTGGGCCGGTGCGGACCACGCCTTCGAGGGCCGGAGCATCGTGCGGGTGCCCTGGCGCCGCTTCACCTTGTCACTCGACGGTCGTGCTGGACTGGAAGGGACGGGCCAGGGACGCTGGGGCCGCGTGGCGGGTCAGATTACCCTCAGCTACCAGCGGCACGGCTGGGGACTGTGGGCCGGCTACGCGCTGTCGGGCGTGAGCGGTGCCCATTCCCTGGTGGCCCGGCCCGAAGACGAGGGCACGTTCGCGCCGGCGGACACGTTCCCTTTGCCCGCGCCACAGCCCGATCCCGTGCCGCCGTCGCCCTCGCTGGCGGTGCCGATATACCAGGGTGGCGTCACCGCCGGGGGCTGGCGCCAGGCCGGTCCCATACTTCTGACCCTGGCACTCGCTTCCGATCTGGTACGGACCGACGAGGTGGTCGCCGGAACCGTCGACACGCTCGCTTCGCAACGGATCGGCACCATCCGCCGCGCCGCCCAAGCCGAGGTCGGTGGCGCCTGGGGCCAGGGACCGGTGAACCTGCGCCTGACGGTGGGGCGGCGTCTGGCCCACGGCTCAGACACGTGGGGCTCGCTGGAGGGAACGGTGGCGCTGTTCCGTGGTCTCGCGGTCGTGGGACGGATGGGCCGGCAACCGGCCGACCTCCGGACCGGTCGCCCGGCCCAGTCTTTCGCGTTTGCCGGCGTGCGCCTGTCGACCAATCCGTTCCGCGCTTCGTCGGTTCCCGTGCCGGTGCGCCCGGCCCTCCTCCGAGTCGCGCTCGATACGCTGGGCGCCGGTGACGTGCGGCTCTGGGCCGTGGCGCCCCATGCCACCTCCGTGGAACTCATGAGCGACCTCACGGACTGGCAAGCGCGTTCCCTGATCCAGGTCGACGCCGGGCGCTGGACCGTAGTGCTGGCGCGTGAGCCCGGTCCCCATCGTGTGCTCATGCGGGTGGACGGTGGCGCGTGGTCGGTGCCGCCGGAACTCCCGGAAATCGAGGACGAGTTCCACGACCGGGTCGGACTCCTCGTCGTGCCCTGAGCTGGCCGTGACCTCACCCCATGTTGCACGCCGCCCGGGCCCGGCGACGCCGACGGTGACCGAAGCCACGACGGCGAGGTCTCCCGGGGTGACGATGACCGACGCCCAACTGGTGGAACGGGTCCTGGCCGGCGACGATACGGCCTTCGCCCTCGTCATGGAGCGCTACCGAACCCGGTTGGTCCGCTACGCCCGCCAGATGTTGGGCAACGACGCCGACGCGGAGGAGGCGCTGCAGGACGCCTTCCTGCGGGCCTACCGCAGCTTGGCCCGGTGTCGGGACCCCGACCGGTTGGGCTCCTGGCTCCTCGCCATCACCGCCAACCGGTGCCGCACGGCCTCGCGGCGGCGCTGGTACCGCGATCGGCTCTTCGCCACCAACCCACCCGATCCGGCCCTGACCGGGGACCACGGCGCCGACCAGGCCGAGGAGCTGGCGTGGCGCGAAGCCATCCGTCACGCCCTGGCCCGGCTGGAGCCGCGCCAGCGCGAGGCCTTCTTGCTGCACCACGTCGAGGGGTTAGGCTACGCCGAAATGGCGGCGGCGACCGGGTCGGGCATCTCGGCCCTCAAGATGCGGGTGCAACGCGCCCGGGCCCGGCTCCGAACCCTGTTGCAGGAGGCGGGGTATGACTGATCGTCACGAGGATCTCGTCGAGCGTGCCGGTGAAACGCTCCGGGGCGAGTCCGGTCCACCCGGCATGGAGGAGCGGATCAGCCGGCGCGTCATGGCCGGCATCAGGGACGGTGCCCAGCGGCGCCGACCCCGGACCGCGGCCCTGCGCCTGGGCGCGTTGGCCGCCGGGGCCTCGGCCGCGGCCATGATGCTCTGGTGGCTCGCCGGTGCGGGGGCTGGCGCCGGGCCGGACCAGACCGAACCCGCGCCGGGCGCCACACGCCACCGCTTTGCGTTGGTGGCGCCCAGGGCCACCTCGGTGGCCGTGGTGGGGGACTTCAACGACTGGGATCCTCAGGCCTCGCGCCTGCGGTCCGGCCGCAACGGGACCTGGACCCTCGAGTTGGCCCTTCCTCCCGGCTCGCACCGCTACGCTTTCGTGGTGGACGGCACGCACTGGCTGCCCGATCCCGCGTCAGGAGCCACCATCGCGGACGACTTCGGTGACGGCAACTCGATCGTCACCATCGTGGGGCGGTCCTGATGCGTTGGCGCCGGCTCTGCTGCGTGGCGTTCCTGGCCCTTGCGCCTCGGCTCGAAGGCCAGGACGCGCGACTGACCGAACGGCTGGCGCTCCCCACCGCTGCGGCTGTGCAGCAACTGGTCGATTCCGCCGCCACGGCAGGACTGCCCACCGAGCCATTGATCGACCTGGCGCTCGAGGGCGCCGCCAAGGGGGCAACGGACCAGCGCATCGTGGCGGCAGTGGATCGCCTGTGGCTGGCGTTGCGCAGTGCCGCCGAGGCGCTGGGCGCCGGCGCGTCCCCGGGCGAAATCATCCTCGGGGCCTACGGGCTGCGGCAGGGAATGTCGCCCGCCAACCTGATGACGCTCCGTGCCGGCCGTCCGGGCGACCTCACGGTGCCGCTCACCGTGGCGCTGGACCTGGCCGGGCGCGGCGTCCTGCCCGATAGCGCCACCGCGGCCATCATCGAGCTGGCCCCCCGTGGGGACCGGGATCTCCGGCGCCTGGTGCAGGAAGTCGACCGGTCCCTGGCCGGGGGCGGCACTCCCGAAGAGGCGTGGCACAGCGCCCGCCTCCGGTTCGGTCCCTAGCGAAGAACGGCCCGGCGCTCACGGGGCTCGGGTCCTTCCCTGGCACATCCCCGGTTTTGGGGCCATGTTCCCCAATTGCGAACGATTGCGTCGGAATCTTCTTCTGGGAGGCCTTTCCATGCACGGCTCACTACGCGGGGCGACGGCCCTCGCTTTCGGACTGATCTTCCTCGGCTGCGCCGCCGGTGACAACGGCGGCATGTCCGACGACGCGGCCATGGCCCCGGTCGCCATCACCGACGCCGGCGGCAACGACGGCAGCCCCAGTCTGTCACCCGACGGCCGGATGCTGGCCTTCTCCTCCGACCGGGACGGCCTGACCGACATCTACGTCATCCCGGTGGACGGTGGTGACATGACGCTCCTCACGCCACCCGGCGAGTGGCACAACACCCCGGCCTGGTCGCCGGACGGCAGCCAGCTGGTGTTCTCCAGTGCCCGGAGCGGGCTCCCGGACGTGTGGATCATGAACGCCGACGGCACTGACGCGCGACAGGTCACCGACAGCGACGCGTTGGACATGGGGCCCCGCTGGTCGGCCGACGGCAGCACCATATACTTCATGAGCAATGCGTCGGGCAACTTCGACATCGTGTCGGTTCCCGCCGCCGGGGGTGACCGCACCTCGGTCCTCGAGTCCGACGCCAACGAGTTCAACCCGGCGCCGTCGCCCGACGGCACCATGATCGCCTACGTGTCCGACGTGGCCGGCAATACCGACCTGTTCGTCGTGCCCAGCGATGGCGGCACCCCGGTCCAGTTGACCATGACTCCCGATGCCGGCGAGGGCGGCCCTGAGTGGTCGCCCGACGGACGCTGGATCGCCTACACGTCGAATGCCGGCGGCAACTCCAATCTGTGGGCCATCCCGGCGGAGGGCGGCAGCCCGGTGCAGTTGACCGACGACGACGCCACCGTGGGGTCACTGACGTGGTCCGCCGACGGCTCCGCCATCCTGGCCTCGGTCAACGCCTCCAAGACGCATCTGTGGACCAGCCCCGCCGCCGGTGGCGCCGCGACGCAACTTACCAGCGGGGACTACTTCGAGACCGGGGCCGTCTACTCGCCCGACGGCAGCCAGATGGTCCTGGTGTCGAACCGCTCGGGCACTACCGACCTCTGGGTGGCCGACGCTTCGGGCGGCGCCATGCGCCAGCTGACCGACGATGCCAACGGCGAATTCGGGGCGGCCTGGTCGCCCGACGGATCGACCATCGTGTTCGGGTCCAACCGGGACGGGTCCACCGGGGACTTGTGGACCATCCCCGCCGCCGGCGGTGACGCCATGCGACTCACCACCATCGGCAACGCCGGTGGGGCGGCGTGGTGCGGCGACACCATCCTGTTCTCGTCCTCGACCGGTGGCGATGGCCTGTTGGCCATCTACCGGGTATCCGCCGCGGGCGGCACGCCGAAACGCCTGACGTCGGAGGGCTACAGCGTCGGTCCTGCCTGCAGTCCCGACGGGGCCATGGTGGCGTTCAGTCGTGCCGCGGGCAGTGACGACACCGATTTCAACGTGTACACCATGCGGGCGGCCGGAGGTGGCGGCGCGGCCACCATGCTCGTCGACGACCCGGCCTGGGATTTCGGCCCCAGCTACTCGCCCGACGGCAGCCGTATCGCCTTCATCTCGAACCGGGACGGCAACTTCGAGATCTACGTCATGCCGGCATCCGGCGGCGAAGCCCAGCGCGTCACCATGAGCGAACAGAACGAGGGCGGTCCCATCAGCTGGTCTTCCGACGGGACCACGTTGCTGTACTCGCTGAACAGCGGCACGTCCAACATCATGCGCATCGAGGTGGGCGACCACCTGAACTGATGCCACTGCCGGTGATACGAACCCCCGTCTTCGTTTCGAGGGCGGGGGGCTCGTGTCCGGCCTCATGCTCTCCACGTGGGACCGGGTGGCAAGCCCTGGAACGGCGTGTCGCAGCGTAGCGCCTTCGGCAACTAGCCGAGTCGCACGGCCGCACGTGGCCGTAGGCCGGGCGTAAAGGCCGACCCCCCCGTCTTCGTTCGAGGACGGGGGCAGCTGTGCCCGGTCAGCCGCCCATCCCTCTCTCCTCTCTCCTCTCTCCCACTCTCTTCCTATCCAAAGCGTTGGCCCACCCAGGTACCAACCAGGTGGGACAATCCGACGACCACGGCCGCGATGACCACGTGCTCGACGATCACCGCCAGGGGTCGCTTGCGGGTGACTCTGGCAATGGACCAGCTCAGGACGATGATGACCACGAGGCCCCAGGCGGCGCTGACGGCGATGGCGCTGGGGAACTGGACCAGCAGGACGGGGGCTAGAAAGGACAGCGTCACGGCGAACTTCGACAGGAACGTCGCCACGGTCGAAGTCCAGATCTGTTTGTCCGTGTGCACGTTCTCCGCTTCTTCGGACAGGTGGATGCCCAGGGAGTCCGAGAATGCGTCCGAGACGGCGATGACGAGAATGGCCCCGATCACCACGCTCCGGGAATGGGTGCCGGAGTGGAGGCCCACGATGAGTCCCAGGGTGGTGATCACTCCCGACGTCATGCCGAAGCTCAGGCCGGTCCGCAGGGACTGATGGGTGTCGTTCATGGCGCCGATCCGGGGTAGGGGACACCGGAACGATACGCCCCCCGGCCGGGACGGAAAGAGGTGGGGGCGGACCTGCCCCCCACCTCTTCGCTGCCACGGCTTGCTGGCGGTGTCCGTGGGTCGCCGCTACCGATCGTCCTCGATCTTGATGGCAAGAGCGTTGAGCCGGGCCGGTGGTCCGGCGTCGACCAACCCGGCGTCGCCTTCGGCCCGGACGTTGGCGCCGGCACCGAGCGCGTCGGACGCCGCCTGGAGCGTCAACAGGTCACCCTGCGGGTCGATGATCTGATCCGTGGCCACTTGAACCACGGTGCCGCTGGCCAGGGTCAGCGTCCGGCCCGCCACGTCGACCGCGGTCACGGCACCGTCGAACTCGAGCGCGCCGGGGAGATGATCGTCGTCGTCCTCGATCTCGAATTCGATCTTGGACGCCGTGATGGTCAGCGGGGCCGTTCCGGTCACCACGCCTTCACCGTCGGCCTCGACCAGGAGACCCATCGCCAGCGCCGTCTCGACCTGGCTCAGGGTGCACAGCTCGTCGCTGTCGTCGCACTCGTCGACCTCGGTGTCGTCGACCAGCGTCACCACGGTCCCGTTGGCGAGGGTGAACGTCGACCCGCTCACCGAGGCCACCATCCCCTCGAAGTCGACTTCGTCCCGGGAGTCGTCGATTTCCGACTCGAGCTCGGTGCGGCCGTTGCTCACGTCGATCTCGATGGGGAGATCGAGGACGCGCAGGATGGCATCAGGCGGCGGCGCGGCCACGTCCGACAGGTTGTCGCTGTCGACGTTGATCTTGATCTTGTCCTCGTCGGCCTCGTCGTCCAACTCGAGCTCGTCGGCACGGAAGGTGGCGTCGCCCGGATCCTGCGGCGTGGCCGCCGGGTCGCGCTTGGCTTCGATGGCCGGGTTCTGGCCGGCATTGAGCGCGCTCTGCACCCGCGACACGAATTCCTGCATGCTGAGGTTCTGGCCGTTCTCGGCCTCGAACCTGGTGCCACCGTCGAACGTCACCACCAGCCCGCCCAGCGCCAGCGTGACCGAACCGGCGCCGTCGATGGCGGTCGCCCGGCTCTCGATCTTCTCCTCATCCAGCATCTCCTCGGCCTCTTCCACCTCGACCTCGCGCGCCACCAGGCTGCCGCGGATCACCTTGATCTCGACCCGGGCCGGCCCGTTCGTCAGTATGTCGTCGAACTGGGAAAGGGTGATGGACTGGGCGAATAGCGTGGGATTGCCGCTCCCCGATCCGGGGCCTGTGGCGCTGTCACCGTTACATGCGGCGATCGACGCCGCCAGGATCAGGGCCGCTACGCTTCTTGATGTCACGACTGCCTCCGGGCATTGGTTGGTGTGTTCCACGGCCCTGACATAGGCAATGGCGGTGCCCCCGGAGCCTGCAACCATAAGTCATTGTGGCGAAATATGTTACGTCATTCGGCCCCAACGTTGGCCTGCAACGAAACGATGCGGGCGGGAGCGTACCGTTA
>JBDHIK010000266.1:0-2116 GCA_039587475.1 Gemmatimonadota bacterium
GGGATACGGCGCCGCCCGGCTGTCGTGCGACATCTGTGTGAGCGAAGGCTCGCGCATCGGTGGGTTGAGCGGCTACCTCCGCGCCGGCTACACCGTCTCCCCGGCAGTCCTTCTGGGCGCGGAGTTCAATGCCTGGGGCGGCAGCGCCGATTCGGAGAGCCCGAGCGACAGCACCGTGAGCCGCTTCATGGGCAGTTACTTCGCCGTGGGATACTGGTACCCCAGCGATCGACTCGGCCTTTACCTCAAGGGCGGGGCCGGCCTGGTCTCGTGGCGAGCCGACGGCGGCACCCTGAGTGCCAGCGCCTTCGGTGGAACACTCGGTGCCGGATTCGAGGTCCCCGTGGGTCGACGTGTGTCGCTTCTCCCGTTCGTCAACTACATCGGCAGCGCGAATGGGGACCTCACGCTGGATGACACCAGGGTGCTGGGGCCGGCGTCGGTCAGCATGTGGCAACTGGGGATCGGCGCCACCTGGAACTGACCACGGGCCGGGATGCCCGGTCCCCAGGGGGTCGCGGCGCTGCACCAGGTTGCAGTCGCAGGTGTGATCCAGGTCATGGTTGCGAACCCAACCTCCCGACACATTGCCTCTGACTCATGCACCGGATCCGTTTCCGGTGCTCTCCGTCGTCTTGGAGGACAGCATGATTGCTCGGAATACCGCCCCACTGCGCTGGGCCCCCCTCGCGGCGGTTGTCGCCTTTGCCGTGGCCTGTGGTGACGGCACGGCCGGGCCCGCCACGTCCGGGCCCCCCGCGACCGCTTTCGGGATCTGGGCTCCGGGGCCCAACGATACCTGCCCGGCCAGCGTCCACGACCAGTACGCGGTGGTCGGTCCGGACGGGAAGATGTATCCGACGTGGCATCCCCCGACCGATCCGGCCACGGGGTGCACCTTCGGTCACGAGCACGGGCGCGACCCGCGAGGCTCCAAGCTGTACTGGCTGGTGGGCCCCATTCCCTTCGGGTATGCCAACGAACAGTTGGACATCTGGGACCCGTCCCTGTCCCGGCATGAGGATCATGTGGGACACAAGGTGGAGTGGCAGAACGATATCGTGATGCGCCTCGAGGACGGTGCCGTGTCGGAAATCCTCGAAATCACCTGTGACGTGCTGACGAAGCTGCACCAGGGCACCCACTCGCCCGATGCCTTCGTCAACAACCTGCATGAACTGGCGTATCACATCCGCTGCACCGACGGCACGGAGATGCACTTCACCATCATGGCGGCCATCGGAACGCCGGGAGAGTTCGTCCGATCCTGCGACCGGAACGTGCACGTGCAGGTGGGGCAGGCCCAACCAGCCAACTCACCGTCGGGTGGCGGCAAGCGGGTCATTCCCGACCGGACCTGCATCGAGCAGGACATCCTGGTTCCCCCCGGCAGCAACTCCAACTATGGGGCCATCCGGGAAAGCTGGCAGATCTCGCAGAGCCTGCGCACTGCCGAGGGACGACGTCTGGCCTCGATCAATCCCTACTATCAGGTCATCGATCCCAGCCGGCACCACGATCCGGCCCTGGCCAACGCCACCGGCCGGCCGCTCGAAACCTGTTTCGAGACCGAGGCCAACGGCGACCAGGCACGAGGAGGCGCCTGCGAGGCGTCGACCGCCTACGGCACCATCAGCCATGACGACCCGCGCTCGGAGTTCCGCGGCGCCAAGCGGTTCGTGGATATCAACAGCAACACCATCACCAACCTGGACGGCCCGGAAGTCTGGTACACCGATCCGTTCGGCCGGAACGGCCAGACCGCGCCCTTCCCCGGCGCCATTCAGCAGATCATCGCTCAGGTGGATAACACCGTCGGTGTGCTGGAAAGCGGGCCGGCCATCGGCCGGAACCGCCGCTATTACGACGGTGGCACCCACTCTCCCAACTGAGGGCGACGACGGCTCGTGCACGACCGAAGGCCGGGCAACACGCCCGGCCTTCAGTCGTTCAAGGCGTAGTTGTCGATGAGATCCTGCAGGAGCTGCTCGTCCCGCCTCGTGAAACCCACGAACCGGAGGCCGGAACCATGGAGGGCAGGATTGACGTCGTGGCCCGTCCAGACACTTCGCGCCGTCATGTCCCAGCGATCGCCATGGATGAGACCCGGCGGAAG
>JBDHIK010000267.1:0-2102 GCA_039587475.1 Gemmatimonadota bacterium
GCCCTCGCGGGTTAGGCGAGCACGGTGCACGGCAAGATCCGCGTCGATGGCGCTGTCGAGGTGGTGGACGACGGCCGCGGCATCCCCGTGGACATTCACCCTGCGGAAGGTATTCCCGCGGTGGAGGTGGTGCTGACCCGCATCCATGCCGGCGGCAAGTTCGACAAGGACTCCTACAAGGTCTCCGGCGGGCTGCACGGCGTCGGTGTTTCCTGCGTGAACGCGCTCTCGGAGTGGCTCGAGGTCACGGTCCAGCGTGACGGTCGGGTTCACCACATGCGCTTCGAACGTGGGGAGAGCCGGGGCGGTCTTCAGGACCAGGGCGAGTCGACGCACAGCGGCACGCGGGTGGTCTTCTATCCCGACTCCAAGATCTTCTCGACCACGGAGTTCGAGTACGAGATCGTCAGCAAGCGCCTGCGCGAGACGGCCTACCTGATGGGATCGCGCGGCGTCCGCATCACCCTCGAGGACGAACGCATCGGTCAGACCGAGGAATTCCACTTCCCCGAGGGGCTGCGGACCTTCGTCTCCCACGTCAACAAGAACAAAGAGGCGCTGCACTCGGACATCGTCCATTTCAACAAGACGGTGTCGTCGGTGGAGAACTCCGGCCAGGAATACGTCATCGAGTGTGCGCTGCAGTACACCGACGGGTACCAGGAGTCGGTCTTCACGTTCGTCAACAACATCAACACCCACGGCGGTGGGACGCACCTGGCGGGCTTCAAGGCGGCGCTGACGCGTACGCTGAACAACTACATCAAGCAGCACAAGCTGGTGAAGGAGGGTGCCACCGCCCCCAGCGGTGAGGACTTCCGCGAGGGACTGACAGCGGTCCTGTCCCTGGCCGTACCCGAGCCCCAGTTCGAGGGTCAGACCAAGGACAAGCTGGGCAACCGCGAGGCCCAGGGGCTGGTGGAGTCGGTGGTGGGGGAGTGTCTCGGCATCTACCTCGAGGAGAACCCGGCCCCGGCCAAGGCCGTCGTGCAGAAGGCGATCAACGCCCAGGTGGCCCGGGACGCGGCGCGCAAGGCGCGCGATCTGGTGCGGCGCAAGTCGGCCCTGGCCAGCGGCGCCATGCCGGGCAAGCTGGCCGATTGCCAGAGCCGTGACTTCGAGGAGTCGGAGATCTTCCTGGTGGAGGGCGACTCTGCCGGAGGCTCGGCCAAGGAAGGCCGCGACCGGCGCTTCCAGGCCATCCTGCCGCTGAAGGGCAAGATCCTGAACGTCGAGAAGGCGCGCCTGGACAAGATGCTCGGACACTCCGAGATCCAGGTGATCATCTCGGGTCTCGGCTGCGGAATCGCGGACGAATTCGACCTCGAGAAGCTGCGCTACGGCAAGACGATCATCATGACCGACGCGGATGTGGACGGCTCCCACATCCGCACGCTGCTCTTGACCTTCTTCTTCCGGCACATGCGACCGCTGATCGAGGCCGGACGGCTGTTCATCGCCCAGCCGCCGCTCTTCAAGGTCAAGACGAAGAAGATCGAGCGCTACCTCGCCAGCGATGCGGAGCTACGCCAGTTCCTCGTGGAGCATGGGCTGGGCGGGATCGAGCTCTCGCAGCTCGACGACGAGGGCCGGCCGGACGGCAAGACCTGGAAGGACATCGATCTGCGTCACCTCGCCGACGACCTGCGCCGGCTCGAGGACCTGTGCGAGACGGTGTTCCCGGTTTGGACCGGGCTCGATTGCAGCGAGATCGTCGAGTCCTGGGACGGCGATACGGTGCCCGAGCACTGGGCGAGCGTCGGCGGTGTCGACCACTACTTCAAAAGCGGTACGGAGCTGCGCGCCTTCCTCGAGCTGCAGAAGGGCATCTTGGTCAAGGACGGCGAGCTCCTGGTTCACACCGGCCCCGAGAGCCAGGTGACGCGTGACGTGGCCCACGTCCTGACCTGCCATCTGGCACACCGCGTCGAGTTGCAGGAGGTGCTCACCTCGCTGGAGGCCAAGGGTGTGCGCTTCCGTGGCGGCGGTCGCTGGGAGCTGGACGGGAGCAAGGAGATGCGGGAGATCTCGGGTTTGCTCGCCCTGGCGGCCGGCCTTCGCGGATCGGCCCAGGCGGCGGTGGACGTCCAGCGCTACAAGGG
>JBDHIK010000268.1:0-2099 GCA_039587475.1 Gemmatimonadota bacterium
CCACAGCGAGGAGCTGTCGGCGTCCATTGTCGTGTTCGAGAAAGTGCCGGGCGCGGCACAGGTCCGTCGCGGAAGCGACTAGCGGATCAGTTGGGGTTAGGGACGTCCTTGCCGCCGTCGTCGCCGGAGCCCTCGTCGGTGTCGCCCTCGAGGAACACCTTGATGACGAAATAGGCGACGAAGGCGGAAACGATCACGAAGATAGCGACGTCACGCCACACGTGGCTCTTCTCTTCCTCGGGAAACTCGAAGCCACCCTCGGTGGTGTCGGTCTGGGCCAGCGCGTAGCTCATCGCTCCAAATCGGAGCGCGTCGACGCCGGCATCGGACAAGGCTCGCGCCGGCATCACACCGGGCACGGGCGACGCCACGGCGCTGCGGGGGCCGGTGGCCAGCGCAGGAACGCCTGCCGCCTCACTCGCGGTCGATTTCCCGCGCAGGTCGGACGGGTCCGCCTGCGACGGGCGCGGAAGCCCGGTGGCGACGAGACAGCATGCAACGAGGAGAGTTAAGGATCTGTATAACAGGATAGACATGGGCAGGGTCAAGATAATGAGAAACCGCAATCTTGACAACAGGTTTGAACGGACCTACCTTTATGATGCTACCAGCCAAACCATGGTTTTGTCTGTAGCGCAATGGGGGTCTGTTCCTGGTCGGCGACAGACCCCTTTGTTAGGGCCCCTCCCCCCCTGCGACGCGCGCCCACCCGGGCTGCGATTCCCCGCCTCGCTCACCCGGCCGGCGCGCATCGGTCGCCCTCCGGAACCCCTCGACACGTCGCCAGTCGCGCAGATACACTGCGGCCGACACGTACGAAACTACCAGGATGGGCAGAAGCAGGCCCGCGAGCGCCAGAGAGTGAAAATCGAAGCCGACACCGGTGAGATAGGCCACCCCCAGGATGGTAAGCCCCACGGTGCTCTGCAGCAGCATCTTGAACTTGCCCCAGCGGTTGGCCGGGATGAAGCGACTGTGCCGGCGCAGGCTGTAAGAGCGGAACACCGTCATTCCGACCTCGCGCAGAGCGATCAGGGCGATGAGCGCCCACACCAGGGGGCTGCCCAGGCGCATGGCGATCACGCCGTAGACGACAGCCATGAGCAGTTTGTCGGCGAGGGGGTCGAGATGCTCTCCGAGGTGAGAGGTCTGAGAGAAGCGCCGCGCGTACCACCCGTCGAAGATGTCGAGCAGGGCTGCCACGATACAGAGATACACCGCCATGCCCTCGTGCCGTTCGAGGAGAAAGCAGGCGGCGGCCACCAGCGCCATCACTATGCGCAGCACGGTGAGGGCGTTGGGAACGGTGAGGTTGCGGTTGGGGTTCCTGTGCATGGGCCTCCCTTCGCTCCGGCGACGGTACCACAGCCCGGCTCCGGTTTCCAACTGCCGATGATCACATGAGTTCATACGCCAAGCAGAAAGACCACCGTAAGCGCGCCCTCTACTGGGCCGGCTTCATCGGTGTGGCCCTGCTGCTGCACCTGATTCTCTTCATCGGCATCAAACAGGGGTTCTTCGAGGTCTTTCGCACCGATGTGGACCAGGCGGGCGGCGCCTCCGGTTCCAGCGCTTCCTACCCCGACGCCATCATTGCCATCGAGATCGAAATCGATGACGGCGAGGAAGAACCGGTCACCGATCCCACCGAAACCACGACGCCCACTCCCCCCACCGACGACCCCTCCGACAACACCCGGCAGAGCCGCGGGGACAACCCGCTGGAAATCAACGTCGACGCGCTCACCGGCGAGGCCACCTTCAAGATTCCCGCCGACGGTGGCGGGGGCGGACGCGAAACCGCCGTCCCGCCACGCCCGGTGGAGATCACGTGGCCGGAAACGAAGGGCCTGGGCCACTGCCTGGGGCTGGAGATTGCGATCCGGATCGAGGTGGACAGGGAGGGCGAGGTGCTTCAGGTGAAAGCGATGGACGACAGCCAGCCGGGCGACTGTACGAAAGCGGCCCTCGACGCCGCCCGGCAGATCCGTTTCCGGCCGGGGCTCGTCAAGGGCCGCCCTGCGCCAACATGAAGACGAACGTCAGTGCGAGCAGGCCAAATACCTTGAAGTTCACCCAGAATTTTTCGCTGAAGTTGT
>JBDHIK010000269.1:0-2090 GCA_039587475.1 Gemmatimonadota bacterium
CTGAAGCGTCCGGCGCTGACGGCGGAGAAGTTCGTACCGGACCCGTTTAGCGAGGCTCCCGGCTCGCGGCTATACCGGACGGGAGATCTGGTGCGCTATCGACCGGACGGCTCGCTGGAGTTTCAGGGTCGACGCGATCATCAGGTCAAACTGCGTGGGTATCGCATCGAGCTGGGCGAGATCGAGACGGTGTTGGCCCAGCACCCCACGGTGCAGGCGTGCGTCGCGCTAGTCAGAGAGGACGAACCCGGGGACAAACGGCTGGTGGGCTACGTCGTCCCGGCGCAGAGGTCAGCGTCGGACAACGATTTGCGCCGACATATGAGGGAGCATATCCCGGACTACATGGTGCCGGCGCACTTCGTGCCGCTGGACGCCATCCCGGTCACGCCCAATGGCAAGGTCGATCGACGGGCGTTGCCGGCGCCGGAGGGTCTGCGGCCGCAGCTCGATGCGGCGTATCAGGCCCCTCAGGGGAGTGTTGAGGAAGCTCTGGCCGAGATCTGGACGAAAATTCTCCGCATGGACAGGGTCGGCCGGTTCGACAATTTTTTCGAGCTCGGTGGCCACTCGTTGTTGGCGACACAGGTCGTGGCACGTGTGCGCGACCGGCTAGGCGTCGAGATGCCGCTGCGGGTCCTGTTCG
Source organism: Gemmatimonadota bacterium (assembly GCA_039587475.1). GTDB lineage: Bacteria > Gemmatimonadota > Gemmatimonadetes > Gemmatimonadales > GWC2-71-9 > N074bin45. The sequence goes on from JBDHIK010000269.1 coordinate 647, forward strand.
ATGGTCCCACGGTGGCGGACATGGCGCTTCATGTCGGGATGCTGGCGCAGACCGGAGTGGAGACAGAAGCGCCTCCGCTGGCACCGTTGGCGCGCTCTGCGGACCGGCGGCTCCCGCTGTCGTTCGCCCAGCAACGACTGTGGTTCCTCGAGCAGCTGGAGCCCGGTGGCTCGGCCTACTCGATGCCGTATGCCCTTCGTCTGCGCGGACCACTGGACGTGCCGGTGCTCTCGCGTAGCCTGAACGAACTGGTCAAGCGCCACGAGACCCTGCGCACTATCTTCGCCCAGGGGGGCGATGAGCCGGTCCAGGTGATTCTCCCAACCCTGGAGCTGATCGTGCCGCTGGTGGATCTCGAGTCCCTGCCGGAACCGGAGCGGGAAGCCGAGATGCAGCGCTTGAGGTCAAAGGAAGCCTTAACTCCCTTCGAGCTGGCGGTGGGGCCTCTCATCCGGGCGCAGGTCATACGCATGGATGCCGACCATCATGTGTTACTGCTGACGATGCACCACATCATCTCGGATGGCTGGTCCATGGACGTCTTCTTCAGGGAGCTCGGCGTCGTCTACCAGTCCTGTTGCGACGGCCGGGCGCCGAGCCTGCCGCGGCTAGCCGTGCAGTACGCCGACTATGCCGTCTGGCAGCGAGCGTACCTGCAAGGGGAGTGTCTCGAGCAGGAAGTGAACTATTGGCGGGCTTATCTCCACGATCCGCTTCCGACTCTGCAGTTGCCGACGGACTTCATCCGTCCATCCGGGCAAACTCACCGCGGGGCTCGCGCAGGCTTAGTGCTGTCCGCCGAGCTCAAGTCCGGTCTCGTGGCACTGAGCCCGCAAAAGGGAACGACGCTGTTCATGACGCTGCTCGCGGTCTTCCAATCGCTGGTGCACCGTTGGAGTGGTCAGGACGACGTGTGCGTGGGGATCCCGAGTGCGGGACGCACACGCGTGGAGACCGAAGGACTGGTCGGTTTCTTCATCAATACGCTGGTCGTGCGGACCATGATCGAGAAGGACTGGCGTTTCCGCGATCTGCTCGAGCAGGTGCGTGACGGGGTCCTGGGCGCTCAGGCCCACCAGACCGTGCCGTTCGAGAAGCTGGTCGAGGTCCTACAACCGACCCGTGACCTGGCGCGGACACCCGTGTTCCAGGTCATGTTCAACATGGTGCCTGGCGGGACCCAAACCATCTCCCTGCCAGGCATCACCGTCGAAGGCGTAGGCCTGCAGGACCGCGAGTCGAAGTTCGACCTGACCTTGTACGTGCAGGATAGCGAGGCGGGTATCCACCTGAACCTCCTCTACAACGCCGATCTGTTCCGACCGGAACGAATGCAGACGTTCCTCGCGCAGTTCCATGCCATCGCAGAGCAGGTCGTTCAGGATCCCGATCGGGCCCTGGCCGCCTATACATTGGTGACTGGCGAGTCCGAATCCCTTCTCCC
>JBDHIK010000270.1:0-2085 GCA_039587475.1 Gemmatimonadota bacterium
CTGACCATCGATGTCCGCGCCGGACCAGTGGGCGTGGTACCGATAAGGCACCCTGGATAGGTCCCCACCCGCCACCGAATCAATAGGAGCGGCTGTCAGATAGGTTTCCGGTGCCCGTTTCCTGTCCGTACTGGGATCGACGGTGTTCCTGCAAGAGGATGCCACCAGGGCCATCAAAAAAACGATTATAATTCCCCACCAACGCCAGTGCATGCACTGCCCTCCAATACGCCCTGGTTTTTGCCCGGTGTGTCCTGAATCTACAGGGCATACCCCGCGGAGTCAACTGGGGGTCCCCGGCTTTCTCGCCCCCCCGGTGGAGGGGCTAAGTCCGCAGCCTATAAGCAGAACGGGGACGGGGAGTTGCCTCCCCGCCCCCGTCTGGGGCACTTAGCGCCCGGACTGGAGGTTTAGTTCCCGCCCAGGAGCACCATGCGCTGGCTGTTGTTCTGGAATTCGATTCCAGGAGCACTCAGCCGGTAGAAATACACGCCCGGAGCTGTCCGCATTCCGGTCGAGGTCTGGCCGTTCCAGTTATAAACCTTCGGGCCACCACTCGCGTAGTCAATCAGCTCTTCGTGCACGAGCCGACCGGCGACGTTATAGAAGCGGAAAGTAACCTTGGCGGGCTGCGCCAGCGAGAAGTTGATCTTCGCCAGACCCGAGATAGACGGGTTCGGGAAGGCACCGCGGACGAAGTTCAGCTGTGCACCCTGGGCACCCGGGAGATCGCCGATGGCGATAACCGGACCCACGGCGGCACAGAGATCAAAGGCCGCGAGAGCGTCGCTAACGAAAGCCTGCCGGCCAGCGTCGTCTGCCGAGTTCTCGAAGCCGACGCCGCGCAGGTTGGGCACCTGGTAACCAGTGAGGAGGGTCGTGTAGAACCGCGAGGCGTTGTCCGCCGGGCGATACACGGCCGCACCGTAGGTACCAGGAGTGATGGAGGCATCACCGTCGCTCGAATCCTCGTAACGCTGGGCCAGCACACCACCCGGAACCGCACCGTTCACCGAGATAACGTCCGGGAACAGCAGGCAGGAGTTGTTGTAGCCATACCAGCGCGGAGAATTGAAGTCCCCGGTCAGGTTCTGGACCGCAGACGGCGTGGTGATGTTATTGGAAGCAACCCTGTAGTCCTCAGCATCGAGAACCGCGCCGAAGAAGTTGGTCAACAGGGTCGGGGCGTTGCCGAACGAGTTCGCCAGGTCATTGGCAGCACCGTCACCAGCGAGATAGATCGCTCGCTCGCTACCGGCAGCCGACGTGGACAGGAAGTCCTGAACGATGGCGACATCGTCCGACTGCTCCTGAGAGTCAATACCATCGTGGAGGACGTTCGTCTCGAGGTCGTCGCCCATCCAGAGGAGGGTGTTGTAGTAGGTCTTCAGCATGACAGGCGTCGGACCCTGCTTGCACTGACGGTCCTGCAGGTCCGTTGGGCCATCGTTGATACGGCAGCCAGGACGGCCACCCTCAGCGGACTCGGAAGCCTGAATGTCGAACCAGTCGAATGCGAGACCCTTCTGACCCAGGTTGGGGAAGACCCAGTTGCTGGCATCGTCAGGATCCGGGTTGGAGGTCGACCACTCGTCTTCGTACCAACCGCGGCCGGCGCCATTTGCCTTGCCATAGCCCAGCGTGTCGAGGGCGCCGATGATAGCGTCCTCCTGACCGCGCCGGTCTCCAGCGTCAAGCACGAGCATGCAAGCGAGGCCATCGCCTCCGAAACGGCTGTCCTTCCACATGTCAGGGAAGACACCGATTTCGAGGAAACGCTGACCGTCGAAGTGCGGGCCCAGAGCCGGCTGGGAAGAAGCAAGCGTGGTGTCCGGAACAACCGAGGCGTCAACAAAGCCAGCGGGAGCATCCGAACGACGCATCATGTACTCGATGTGCGTACCCGGAGTGAAGATGCCGTCGGGCAGGATCTTGGTGCGCTCCTGCGTCTCGGTCGGCGTACCAGCCGGGTAGGCTGCCGGCGGCCAGGTATCGAAGAACGGAGCTGCGACGCACTGAGCAGCCGAGCAGCAGACGTTCAGCTCATTGACCGTACCGGCCGGATCGACGAGGAAGCACAGATTC
>JBDHIK010000271.1:0-2085 GCA_039587475.1 Gemmatimonadota bacterium
GGTCTTTCTGTTGATCGAGGGCGTGCGGGGTCGGCCGTTGTCCGTCGTGGCTCGGATGCGCCTGATTCAGGCGGGGATGCTGCTGCTATTGGGGTTGATGGTGTTGGTGTTCACCAACGACATCCTGCGGATTCTCGGGGCGTAGTTCCCGGCTACTGACCGGCCAGCACCACGGCGATCGCGACCGCAACGACGATCACGAGACCCAGCAACAGGAACGGCCAGCGGGAACCGGCCCGCTCCGGCACGGGGGCGCCGGTCCCGGCGGAATCCATGCCGAAGCTGTCCGTCGAACGACCGGTGGCCGTGAGTTCGGCCAACTCTCCGGCCAGTGCGGCGGCCGACGGGTAGCGGTCGTCGGGGTGCTTCGCGAGACAGCGCATGACGACGCGGTCGAACCGGGCACTGAGGTGAGGCTGGATCGTGCGGACCGAAGGGGGCGTCTCCTCGACGTGCATCCGGGCGAGCTCGAACCAGTCCGTGGACCGGAACGGCGGTTGGCCGGTCGTGGCCCGGTACAGGGCGATCCCTAGCGCATACAAGTCGGCCCGGCCATCCAAGGGCCGGCCCTGTGCCTGCTCGGGTGAGATGTACTGCGGTGTGCCGATCGTCATGTTGGCGCCGGTTGCCGTCACGTAGCTCGTGACCGCCCGCGCAATGCCGAAGTCGGCGACCACCGCGGTGCCGTCGTCCGCAATGAGGATGTTGGCCGGCTTGATGTCCCGATGCACCAGGCCCGCGTCGTGGGCGAACTGCAGGCCGGCCGCCACGTCGCTGGCGAGCCGGATCGCGGTGACTTCGTCGATGGTCTCTCGTTGATCGAGCAGCGTGCCAAGCGAATTCTGGTAAATCGGCATGACGAAGAAACTGAACCTGCCGGCGTGGCCGACGTCGAGGATTTCCACGATATTGGGGTGGGTGAGCCCGGCCGCCACTTCCGCTTCCTGGCGAAACCGCTGCTCGAACGGGGCGTCTCCCCCATATCGGGGCTTCAGGACCTTGAGGGCGACGGCGGCCCCGGCGGCGTCCCGGGCGCGGTAGACCCAGGCGAATCCGCCCTGCCCGAGCACCGCTTCGATCGCGTACGTACCGATGGTCTGACCGACCAGGTCCTGGACGTCCTGCATCCGTTTCCTCAGGGTTTACAAGTGTGCCATGGTCGGCTAAACTTAATGTCTATCACAAATTAGAGCGATTCACAACACCAAGTAGTTCGCGCGTCTCACGAGGATACACGTTTCATGAGCTTTGACAAGCAAGCGGTCGCCCGGAAGTGGGCACAACACGAAACCGACACGGGCTCCACCCGTGTCCAGATCGCTTTGTTGACGGAGCGGATCAACGATCTGACCGAGCATTTCCGCACCCACAAGAAGGATCACCACGGGCGCCGCGGCCTGCTCATGCTCGTGAGTAAGCGGCGTCGACTCCTCGACTATCTGAAGCGAACCGATCTCGAAGGGTACCGGGGCCTCATCGGGGAACTCGGACTCCGCCACTAGATCTTCAGACGCGCGGGCAGGGGGGCTTCGAGTTGAGCACATCGAAGGCCCCCGATGATTGCCGTGTGCTCGACAAGGACAACTCTCGTGCAGCATGTAGAACGAGTCTTCGCGGGTCGGAGACTGCGCCTCGACACGGGGCGGTTGGCAAAGCAGGCCGCGGGTAGCGCGGTCGTCCAGTATGGTGAGACGATGGTCTTGGCGGCGGTGACGGTTTCGGACCGCGAAACCCACTTGCCGTTCTTCCCACTCACCGTTGAATATCGCGAAAAGAGCTATGCCGCCGGCAAGATCCCCGGCGGCTTCTTCAAGCGGGAAGGTCGGCCGGGCGAGGAGGAGATTCTCGCAGGCCGGCTGATCGATCGTTCGATCCGGCCCCTGTTTCCCAAGGGCTTCAAGAACGAAGTGCAGGTGTTCGTCTACGTCCTCTCCGCCGATCAGGTCAACGACGCTGACGTCTTGGGCCTCACGGCCGCCTCGCTGGCCCTCGCAATCTCCCGAGTGCCATGGGCAGGGCCGGTCGCCGGCGTGCGCGTGGGCCGCGTCGAAGGAGAGTGGGTGCTGAACCCCACCTTCGAGCAGC
>JBDHIK010000272.1:0-2085 GCA_039587475.1 Gemmatimonadota bacterium
GACAGCCGGCCTGGCGGCAGCCGCGACACTGGTCCTGCTGGTGACGCTGCGGATCCTGCTGTTCGACGCGACCCCGGCTCCCCATGACGGGTGGACCGTGGAGCGGGTCGATGGTGACGTGCGCCGTGGTGCGTTGACCCTGCGGGCCGGCGACCACATCGACGGTGGTGACGAGTTACGAACAGGTGCCGGCGGGCGGGCGACGCTGAGCCTGCCGACGGGGCACTCCCTGCGGATCGACCAGCGGACGGACGTGCGCCTCGCGGGGCCGGACCGGCTCGACCTGACGGCGGGCGCGGTCTACGTCGACTCGGGCTCCGCCGCCACCGATCCTGTCACGATCCGCACCCCCTACGGCGACATCGAGGAGGTCGGCACGCAGTTCGAGGTCCAGGTGGACGCCCGTGCCTTGCGTGTCCGATTGCGCGAGGGCGAGGTCGTGGTGCGGCGGGACGGCACCCGTCACCGCGTCGGTGCCGGGCAGGAGTTGGAGGTAGGCGCGGACGGCGGCGTTCGCCGTGCCCCGATCGAGTTGTTCGGAGACCCTTGGAGCTGGGTCGACGGATTGGTGACCATGCCCGATCTGGACGGCGAGTCCGCACGCTTCTTTCTCGACTGGATGGCCCGGCAACATGGCTGGCGGATCGTCTTTCTCGATTCCGCCACGGCCACCATCGCCGACCGGACAACGGTCTCGGGCGATCTCCGCGGGCTGACGCCCGACGAGGCGCTACGAACCGTGCTGCCGACGTGCGGGTTGCACCACCGGCTGGAGGACGGCGATCTGGTGGTGGAACGGGAGGCTCACTGAGGGTTGGTCCCGCCACCCTTCTTCCAGGGACACGGCAGCGCCTCGGCCTCGTGGTGCCCCAGCGTGGGTACCACGCAGTCGGTGGGATCGCAGCACGTCCTGCACACCCGCTTGAACGTGGCGAAGCGGTTCAACGAGACGCCGGTGGAGAGGAATCCGCGGCGTTCCGGCTCCTCGCGTAACAGGTCGGTGCTCAGATATTTCTTGTTGTCGTCGGGGAAGACCGTCACCACCACGGTCTCGGGCCCGTAACGTTCCATCAGACTCAATGCGCCCAAGAAGTTCGCCCCCGACGAGATTCCCACCCCCAGTCCCAGCTCCCGGCCGAGCTTCTGTGCCATCAGGATCGCGTCGCCATCGTCCACGGCCACCACCTCGTCCAGGAAATCGAGGTCGACGATCGGAGGAATGAACTCGTCGGAAACCCCCTGGATCCGGTGCTTGCCCACACGGTGGCCCGTGGAGAGTGTCGGCGAGTTGGACGGCTCCAGCGGGTGGATCTTCAAGCCGGCTTTCTGCTCGCGCAGGTAGTGCCCCACACCCATCACCGTTCCGCCGGTTCCCACGCCGGCCACGAAGGCGTCCGGCTCGAGACCGTGGTAGCGCAGCTGCCACCAGATCTCCGGCCCGGTGCCGGCCCGATGCGCGGCCACGTTGTCTTCGTTGGAGAACTGATGGGGCAGGAAGGCCGCGTCCTGCTGCGCGGCGTATTGCTCCGCGAGGTCGATGGCGCCCAGGAAGCCACCCTCGGCCGCGCTAACCAAGCGCACCTCGGAGCCCAGGCTCCGAATGAGGTCGACTCGCTCGCGGCTCATCCAGTCGGGCATGAAGATCGTGACGGGGTGACCAAGCGAGCGGCCGACGCCGGCCACGGCGATCCCCGTGTTGCCGCTGGTGGCCTCCACCACCGCCGTGCCGGGAGCCAGCTTCCCGCGCTCGTAGCCGAGGCGGACGATGTGCAGGGCCATCCGGTCCTTGATGCTGCCGGTCATGTTGAGATGCTCGGCCTTGGCATAGAGACGTCGAGGGGCGCCGTGGTAGGTGAAGTCGATGGCCAGCATCGGGGTGTTTCCCACCAGGTGCCGCAGGCCGCTGAGCCGGTCGTGGAGGATCTCGTTCATGGAGTTCGTGTCGTTCATGTCGTTCATGTCGCTCAGAATGTACCTGAAATACCCTCGCCCCCCCCACCCTTCGGGGCAGTCCCCCCGGGACCTCGACGGTCCTCAGCCTTCTCGTCGAGGAAACAGCCGATCCCCAGGAGCGCCAGCGTGGGC
>JBDHIK010000273.1:0-2085 GCA_039587475.1 Gemmatimonadota bacterium
GGCAATGATGGCCGGCGCCGTGGGGCCCGTGAACGGCGGCTCCCCCGCCAGCATCTCATAGAGCACGCTGGCCAACGAGTACACGTCACTGCGGCTGTCGAGGTTCTGCTCGCCGCTGGCCTGTTCGGGACTCATGTAGGCCGGCGTTCCCAACGACAGACCGGTCTCGGTCAGCCGCTCGCCCCCCGCCACCTTCATCGCGCGGGCGATGCCGAAGTCGGCCACCACGGCCTCATCGTCCTGCAGCAGGATGTTCTCGGGCTTGATGTCCCGATGGATCACCCTCTGGTCGTGGGCGTAGTCCAGGGCGCTGGCCACCTGGCGCGTGACCTCGAGAGCCTCGTCGATGGACAGCTGGGTCTGGCGCTCGAGCCGTTGCCGCAGCGACTCCCCGACCACGTAGGGCATCACGTAGTAGAGCAGGCCGTCGGCCTCGCCGGATTCGTGCAGGCTCAGGATGTGGGGGTGGGTGAGCCGCGCCGCGATGTCGATTTCGCGCAGGAACCGCTCGCCACCCAGGGCGGCGCCCAGGTCGGGCCGGAGCACCTTGAGGGCCACCTGGCGGTGGTACCGGCGGTCCTCGGCCAGATAGACCACGGCCATCCCACCCCGGCCCAGTTCCCGCTCGATGACGTAGCGGTCACTGAGCGCAGGTTGCAGGCGTTCCAGGAGGTCAGTCGTCATCCGGGGCCTCCTTCCCGGCCCGGCGGCTCCTCGGGGGCAGCTCGAGGGGGCCTCGTCCGGGGTCCGGACCGTCTTGCATCGTGTTCTGCGCCGCATGAAAACAGGGTGAAGCGCGCATGAGGCTTCGCGGGACCGGCGTTCGTAGCGAACTGAAACCTCCGGCACCCCGTTCCCGTCAGGACCGCCAGCTTAAGCCCATTAGGGACAGTACATTGTGATTCCGGGGCGGGCGATCCATCTTCCGGCTCGCTGATGTGGCCCGGTTCATCGTCTAACAGGCCTGGGAGGGCCCATGCTCAGACGGTTACGTCCAGTCGTCCTCTTTCTGGTGTTGGTCGCCGCAGCCCCTGCGGCCGTGGCCCAGGACTCGGTCACCGCCATTCTACCCGTGGACACGACGGCGACCGTGGACCAGGGCAATACCGGGTTCGGCATCATCGGCGGACTGAGCTTCTCCAAGCTGGCGCTGGGCGACGGCAACCAGCTCGACAACGCCAAGAAGCGCACCACGTTTGCCGGCGGGGCGTTCTTCACCCTGGGACTGGGCAACATCCTGGCCGTTCAGCCGGAGGTGCTGTTGTCGATGAAGGGTACCAAGGCCTCCAATCCCACCCAGAATTTCACCACGGGAGACCTCACCCTCAGTCTTGATTACATCGAGATCCCGCTCCTGGTGAAGGGCTACATCCCCACCGGGAACCCCAACCTGAAGCCGAACGTGTTCGTGGGGCCGGCGTTTTCTTTCCTCATCAACTGCCGGGTCGGGGAGGACGTGGCCAGCGGCACCCGTAGCTGCAGTAATGGCGGGCCGACCATCAAGGACACCGATACCAGCATCATGTTCGGCGCCGGCCTGGATTTCATTCAGCATTTCACGGCCCAGGTCAGGTTCGACTACGGTGTGAGTGACATCGACACCGATCCTGGGACCGCCTACAATCGATCCGTCCTGGTGATGATCGGGTACATCTTCAGGCTGTAGACGCCCGGCCCCCCTGGTGCCGCTCATCGGTCGCCTTCGTCTCGGGGGCGGCCGTCGTCGTTTGCCGGGCTCCCTGAAACACGAGGGCCGCCGGTCCCCGTCGAGACCGGCGGCCAGTGAGCCTGTGGCCCACTTATTTGATCGAGATCTTGTTCTCGATCGACTTCGCCACCTTGGGGAGCCGGACGTTGAGTACGCCTTCCTCGAACGTGGCTTCGATCTCGTCTTCCACGACCGGTAACGGCAGCTTCATGGTCCGGACGAAATTCCCCATCTCCCGTTCCTTCCAGAGATAGGTCTCCCCCCGCTTCTCCTCCATGTGCTCCCGCCGACCGGTGATGGTCAGGAGATCACCCGCCAACTTCACGTCGAGGTTCTCCTTGTGGATGCCGGGCGCTTCGAGCCTGACGATGTACTCC
>JBDHIK010000274.1:0-419 GCA_039587475.1 Gemmatimonadota bacterium
GACGTCAGCCAGCGCGCCGCGCCGCAGCTGCTGAGCCGGGTGTCGCTCCCGACCATCGGCTATTATCACAACGGCTGGCCCTCGAGTGACGGGAACTACCTCTACGTCACCGACGAGTTCTCCAAGGGCACCAACGCCGACGTCACCATATGGGATATCGCTCAGGTGGACGACCCGATCCTGGTCTCTTCCATCAGTCATCCCCAGGCCACGGTCCACAACGTCATCATCGTGGGGCAGACGGCCTACATCTCCTATTATGGTGCCGGGTTCCGGGTCTACGATTTGGCCGATCCTGCCGCCCCATCGCTGGCGTTCGACTTCGACACCTCGGCGTCCAACGGCGAGGGCTGGCATGGCGCCTTCGGCGTCTACCCGTTCGCGCCATCGGGCCTGGTCTACGTCAGCGACATCAGCAC
>JBDHIK010000274.1:428-5303 GCA_039587475.1 Gemmatimonadota bacterium
GGGGGCCGTAACGTCGGTTCGCTCCTGCGGCACCCTGGTCCGGCCCATCGGATGAGGTGATCGGCGCCCCGGTGTCGCTCTCCAGGTAGACCCGGGTGCTTGGCTAAAGGTCCGGAGCACTCATCGTGAGACCCCAGGAGGAGACCATGTCAGTCATGCTTCGACGGATCCGGGCCGGGTGCACCCTCGGGGCCGTCCTCGCCGGCGCGGCCTGCAGCGACGCCACCGCGCCGGAGGGTGGCGCCGGCGGGGCGGCCGGACCCACGGTCTACGGTCTTCAGGTCATCCTCCGGCACATCGACATCCTCGGCTCGTGCGACGTCGACATCCTGAACAATCCGTCCGACGGCGAGTTCCAGTTCGAGATCGAAGTCCACGACGTGGACCGCTTGCGGGCCATCTACGCCAGCGACGGCTACAACGATCCGCTGGGCGACGTCTACCGTCGGAGCCCGGGCCAGCGGATCAACTGGACCGACCGGATCTACCACTTTTCCGATCTGACCGAAAATAGCGCCGTCAAGCTGGAGTTGAGCGGCGTCGAGTGGGACGGTGTGCTCAAGGACCGTCGGATGGAGGATCGAGGCAGCGGCGACGTCACGGTGCCCTTCTTCCCGGGCAGGAGGAGCCGCTCGATCACCATCGGGGCCAACGGCGACTGCCGGATGTCGCTGATCTACGACGCCATCTGGACCGAATCGGGCAACCCCGTCTAGGCCATCGCCCCGTCGCCTCCGGCGGCGGGGCCCTGCCCCCGGTCTCTGGCCGGAAGACGCCGACGATACTACCTTGTGCCATCCTCAGATCGGGAGTCTGGCACTTGCGCCACCGCTTGGCTGTACCGCTCCGTCCCTGCCTGCTCTACCTGTTGCTCATCGTCGTCGTCGCCTGTTCACCCCCTCCCGGGGTGACGCGCACCTATTTCGTCGCCGCCGACGAGGTCGAGTGGGACTACCTCCCGCTGGGCGTGAACGCGCTCACCGAGCAACCCATCGACGGCGAGTTCTATCGGGTCCGGGGTCTGGAAGACACCGTGATCGCCACGGTCTTCACCAAGGCGGTGTACCGTGCATACACCGACAGCACCTTCACCGAACTGGCGCCGCGGCCGCCCGAGTGGCAACACTTGGGGATGCTGGGCCCAACGATGCGGGCCGCGGTGGGCGATACCATCGTGGTGGTGTTCAGGAACAACACTCGGCACGCCGTGAGCGTGCACCCGCACGGGGTGATCTACGACAAGGACTCCGAGGGGGCGCCCTACGCCGACGGCACCGAACTCAAGCACGACGACGGCGTCCCGCCCGGCGAGGTACATCGCTACGTCTGGCCGGTGCCGGAACGCGCCGGCCCCGGCCCCGCCGACCCCAGCTCCATCATCTGGCCCTACCATTCCCACACGGAAGAGGTCAAGGACGTGAACGGCGGCCTCATCGGCGCCATGATCGTGACGGCGCGCGGCATGGCCGACGCCGAAGGCCGGCCGACGGACGTCGACCGGGAGTTCGTGACGTTGTTCGGCGCGTTCCTCGAGAACGTCACCCACTACGACCCCGAGAATCGGGCGCGCTACGTGGGCGACACGTTGCGGGTGGGACCCAACGGTCCCCGGTTCTTCAACGGCAACGGCTACCACACCATCAATGGCCTCATGTACGGCAACGTGCCCCTGCCGTCGCTCTCCATGGACGAGGGCGATCGGGTCCGCTGGTACGTGTTCGCCTCGACCTCGTTCAACGATTTCCATACGCCGCACTGGCACGGCGGCACCCTGCTCATCAACGAGAAGCGGGCCGACGTGGCCGACCTGGGTGGACCGCTGTTGATGCTGACCGCCGACATGGTGGCGGACAATCCGGGCATCTGGCTGTTCCATTGCCACTTCGGTGAGCACATGGAGGAGGGCATGTCGGCGCGGTTCGAGATCCGGCCCTCCTCCGGTGGGGGACGCTGACGTGCGCCGGCGTACCGCGGTGCTCCTGGCTGCTCCGGCACTGGCCGGTGTCGTGGCGCTGGCAGGCCTGGCGGGGCCCGACCACGGCGTGACCCGCACCTATTACGTCGCCGCGGAGGAGGCAGCCGCGGCCGCCCGAGTGGCAGCACCTGGGGCTCCTGGGGCCGGTGTTCCGGGGCGCGGTGGGCGACACCATCGTGGTGGTGTTCAAGAACGCCACGCGCCATCCGGTGAGCGTCCACCCCCACGGCGTGTTCTACGACAAGGATTCGGAGGGAGCGCCCTACGCCGACGGCACCGCCCTCAAGCACGACGACGCGGTGCCGCCGGGTGAGATTCACCGGTACGTCTGGCCCGTGCCCGACCGGGCCGGGCCGGGACCGCGGCAACCCAGCTCCATCATCTGGCCCTATCACTCGCACACGTCCGAGGTGGCCGACGTGAACGCGGGGCTCATCGGGGCCATGATCATCAGCGCCGAGGGGGCGGCCGACGCGGACGGTGTGCCGACCGATGTCGACCGGGAGTTCGTGGTGCTGTTTGCCGCGTTCCTCGAGAACCGCAGCACGTACTTTCGGGAAAATCTGAAGCGCTATACCGGGGACACCCTCACCCGGGGAGCCAACGGCCGGATCCGGTTCAACCGATTCGGCAACGCCTCCCTCAACGGATACATGTTCGGTGCGTTGCCGCTGGAAGCGCTGACCATGCACGAAGGGGAACGCGTCCGCTGGTACCTCTTCACCGGTACCAGCCTCGACGACTTCCATACCCCGACCTGGCACGGCCACACCGTGCTGGTGAACCGGCGCCGCACCGACATCCTCGACCTGTCGGGCCCGCTCCTCATGGCCACGGTCGACATGGTGGCGGACAACCCGGGCACCTGGCAGCTGCACTGCCATTTCGGGGAGCACATGGAGAACGGCATGACCGCGCGCTATCGGGTAATTCCCACGGGCGGGTAAGCGCTGCGCGGCGGCCCGCCCGCCGATCATCCAGGATGAGGTGGAGCCGGTTACCTGGGCTCGATCTTCGCCGCGAAGGTCTGGAACGCGATCTTGCCGTCCCGCACGATGAACGTGTCGGTGCCCAGGGTCACGTCGGCGCCTTCGTTCACCGAGTGCCAGGCGATGAACGCCACCTCTCCCTCGATCTCCATGTGGTCCATGGTGAACTCGTAGGTGCCGGGCTTGAACAGGCCGGCAAAGAAGCCCTGGTACGCCTCGCGGAGCTGCTCCAGCCCAGTCAGTCTGCCGTCCGGCGAGAGGAACACCGTCTCGTCGGTGTAATCCTTCAGCAATTCCTCCAGGTCGCCGGCGCCGAAGCACTGCAGGTGATGGTTGAGGACCGCTTCGGTGGACATGGGATCTCCCTGACTGATGGTCGGTGGTGAGCCAGGCCCAATGTGGACCTGGCAGACGCGGAACGCCAGTCGCCGGTCCCGCTCCCATCCCCGGATCATCACCCCACTGCAATCCTTCTGTCATGTGACGGCCAGAGCGCCGTTAGATCGAGGTGCTATCGTAGCGCTCCTTCATGCAAAGGACGTCCCATGCGGATCCCTACCTCCCTCGTCGCGGCGCTGCTCTGTGCCGGCGCCGTCCCCGTGGCCGGCCAGGAAGCCGCGGTGCCGGGAGACAGCGTGGCCTTCCGGTCCGGTGACGTGGAGTTGCGCGGCGGCGCCGTCCCCGTGGCCGGCCAGGAAGCCGCGGTGCCGGGAGACAGCGTGGCCTTCCGGTCCGGTGACGTGGAGTTGCGCGGCGTGTTGTACCTCCCCGAGGGACCGCCGCCCCATGCGGCCGTGTTCTTTCTCCACGGCGGCGGTCGCCGCTGGATCAACGCCGAGCCAACCGACTTTGCCCGCATGGCGCTGGAGCGGGGCATGGCGGCGCTGGTGTACGACAAGCGCGGTACCGGGGCGTCCGGCGGCAACTGGGCCGCGGCCGACTTCGAGGATTTCATCGCCGACGGCGGCGCGGCGTACCGGTATCTGGCCGGCCGTGACGACATCGACGCCGGCCGCATCGGCGTGGTGGGCTTCAGCCAGGGCGGCCGCCTGGCGCCGGTACTGGCGGCGCGCTATCCCGTCGCCGTGGCGGTCAGCGTGTCGGGTCCGGCCGTGTCGCCGGCGGAGACGCGCCTCTACGCCCTCGAAAACAACATGCGGGAGAACGGTCTGTCCGAAGAGGCGATCGGCCGTTCCCTCGACCTGTGGCGCCGCTTCTTCGAGGCACTGGCGGCCGGCCGCCCGTTGGCCCCGCTCGACTCGGCCATCTACACGGCGGCCCAGGACATCCCGCCCGGGGCCCTGCCGCCACCCTCCGAGCACTACCAGGCGATTCCCCATTTCAATTCGCTGAACTTCGACCCCAGCGCCGACTGGGCTCGGCTGGACACGCCGTTCCTGGCGCTGTTCGGCGAGCTGGACGTGGTGGTGCCGGTGGACCCCAGCGTGGCGGCGCTGACCGCGGCCCTGGCTCCGGAGGGCAGGGACGACGTGGTGATTCGAGTGTTGCCCGGCGCCACCCACGCCCTGGACCGGCCGCCCGGCACGCGGGATCCGGACTACGTGCCGACCGTCATGGATTGGCTGGAGCGGTGGCTCGGCGAGGAATGAGAGGCGAGGAGTGAGGAGTGAGGCGCGGCCTCTCCGGACCCCTCCCCTCTCCTCTCTCCACTCCGACGCAACCTTTCGGCCCCTTTCCCGTATCCAATAGCTAGTCACCCCTTTGAAGCCCCGTCGGCCCCGGAGCTCCCATGCGTCACGTCCTGCTGGCATTTCGCGTCCTGTTTCGCACCCCGTTCGTGACCACCGTGGCGGTGCTGTCCCTGGCCCTGGGCATCGGCGGCACCGCCGCCATCTACTCGCTGTTCAGCCAGATCCTGCTGCGACCGCTGCCGGTGCCGGAGCCCGACCG
>JBDHIK010000275.1:0-2071 GCA_039587475.1 Gemmatimonadota bacterium
TTCCCGGCGTCGACGCCATCGTTGCCGCGGCCCACCGCACGTTGGGCTGAGCGGTTACTCCGGCGGTTCTCCGGGATCGTCGTCTATCCACTCGGTCTCGAAGCTGCCGGCCGGGGCCCGGTGGAAGGTGAGGGCCGTGTCCGGTGCGCCGGATCCGGGTCCGACATGGACCGACCCGGGGGGCCGCCACACGTAGCCCCCCTGCCCGTAGGTATACGAGACCGGCCCCGTCTGCTCCAGCTCACTGAAGGTGATCGAACCGTCGATGACGTAGCACTCCTCGGCCGCATCGTGTCGGTGCCACGGCCCGGCGTGGGACCATTCGAGGGCGCCGCCCAGCCAGGCCTCGCCAGATCCGCCCGTCCGCAATCGCTTCATGAAGCGGCCTTCGGGGCCGGGTACCGGCTCCCATTCGAGATCGTTGTGGCGGGCCACGACAATCCTGGCCGGAGCTCCACCGCTGGCCGTGTCGTACCGCAACGGAGCAGCCGTCATGAGCAGGGCGCGGCCCGCCGACCGCGCCCGGATCGAGGGGACGACCCCGCCCGCGGCAATTGCCACGTAATCCCTGGCGCCGAGCAGGTGCTCACCGACGCCGACATCTCCCCGAAGCACAAGCAACTCGATATCGGCAGTGAACGCACCGGGGATCCCGGAGCCCCACCCGGCCGGGAAGTCGACCACGCGCGTCGCCGGGCCCGACATGTCCTTCGACAAGATTCGTGCGTCCAGGCCGCCCTCCATACCGGCGATCGTCATCCTGCGACGCGGCAGTGCGCCCTCGCCGACGCCGGCGATCAGCGTCTTGCGGCGATCCATGGTTGCCGGGTCCACCAGTCCTCTCTCTCCATCGGGCCGGGTCGTGATTCTACGAGCGATCCTCATGCCGTTCGCAAGCATTACTACTAAATATCGTCCACGCTGGCTGCCTGCCTCGTACCAGGGCAGAAGGAAGCTCGCACATCAACCTTGGAGGTACCCATGCGACGCACAATGACGACCATCCTGGCCACCGCTCTGTTCGTCGGGGTCATGGCAGCACCCGCCTCGGCCTCGCACCGCAGCCCGGCCCCGACTCAGACGATCACCGAGATCGTCATCGAGGCCTCGGGCGGCGCAGAACAGATTGGAAAATACGACGACAACGGCAACGACTACGACGTGCTACGCGAAGCGGTGATCGCTCTCGGACTTGCAGATGCCCTCAACGGAGGCAAGTGGACCGTCTTCGCGCCGACCGACGCAGCGTTCGAGGCCCTTGCCGGTGTCGATGAGAGCCAGGTTGTCGGAGCACTCGTCGGGAGCCTCGGAGCCGCCGTTGTCAAGGAAGTTGTTCTCTATCACGCCATAGCCGGTGAGGCTCTCTCCAAGGGTCAGGTCTTCTACAAGAGGTTCTGGCGGACGAAGACTTTCACCATGGCCGACAGCGCCGGAAGCGAACTCGACGTGCGGTGGTTCAGACTCATCGACGGCACGGGCAACAAGGTCCGCCCGGTGTGGAAAGCCACGAACATCAAGGCCACCAACGGATACATCCACACGATCAGCGAAGTGCTTCTGCCCTTCGCTCCGTAACGAGGATCTCCTCCCGCCCTCACGAAGGTGGGTGGGCCCCAGGCACGAGCCGGTGGCCCACCCACCTTCCTCCCTTTCCATCTGACACCTCCGGTTGCGTCGCCGACACCGGCTAGCCGGGCGGCTCCCCCGGTCCGGGCCGGGTCCACTCCCGAAACCCCGGCAGCAGACGGGCTATGACCACGGCTCCCACCGCCGACGCCATACCCCCACTCCACGCGGCGACACGCGGCCCAAATCCTGCCGCGACCACACCCGCCTCGGCATCACCGATACGCGGACCGCCGGCTACGACCGCGATCTGGACCGCGGACAGCCGGCCCCGAAGCCGGTCCGGAGTCGTCAACTGGAGCATCGTGCTGCGAAACACGGCCGAGATCGCGTCACCGGCTCCGGCAACGGCCAGCAGCACCAGCGCCAGCCACAGCCAGGGACTCAAACCGAACCCGGCGATTCCGATGCCCCAGACGACTACGGCCACGGTCGTTGCCTTCCC
>JBDHIK010000276.1:0-2191 GCA_039587475.1 Gemmatimonadota bacterium
TCATCGCCACACCGTGGCTGTGGCACACACCGATGGCGATCGCGGCGATGGAGCGAGGCAAGGCCGTGGGCGTAGAGGTGCCGGCGGCGACGACGGTGCAGGACTGCTGGGACCTGGTGCAGACCCAGGAGCGCACCGGCATGCCCTTCATGATGCTGGAGAACGTGTGCTACCGGCGGGACGTGATGGCGGTTCTCCAGATCGTCCGCGAGGGCCTGCTGGGCGAGATGATGCACCTTCACTGCGGATACCAGCACGACCTCAGGGCCGTGAAGGTCCAGGATCGAACGGTGAGGCGGTGTGGCGCACGGACCATTCCATCAACCGGAACGGCGAACTGTACCCGACGCACGGGATCGGTCCGGTGGCCAACTGGCTCGACATCAACCGCGGCAACCTGTTCGTGTCTCTGACATCACACGCCACCAAGACCCGGGGTCTGCACGAGTACATCGTGGCCCAAGGCGGCGAGGATCATCCGAACGCCGACGTCCGCTTCAAGCTGGGGGACATCGTCACCACGATGATCCACACCCGGAACGGGGAGACCGTCATGGTCAGCCATGACACGAATCTCCCGCGCCCCTACTCACTGGCGTTCAGGGTGCAGGGCACGCGCGGTCTGTGGATGAACGACAACCGGTCCATCTACATCGAAGGCATGAGCCCTGAGGCGCACCGCTGGGAGCCTTTCGAGTCGTATCAGGAGACCTACGACCACCCGCTGTGGAAGCGGTACGCTGAAGACGCCGAGGGCGGGGGGCACGGAGGCATGGACTTCTTCGTGATGAACGCGTTCGTCGAGGCCGTGAGGCGCGGCGAACCCACCCCCATGGACGTGTACGACGCGGCCGCGTGGAGCGTGATCGGGCCTCTCTCCGAGCAGTCCATCGCCATGGGCAGCCACCCGGTGGCATTCCCGGACTTCACCGGTGGCCTGTGGGCGAAACGAAAGCCGATCTTCGCGCTCAGCGACGAGTACTGACTGCCCGCAGGGTTTGCGCAGTTGCCCGGTGGCTACGATCTTCGCGCCGACAGAATCACGAGGACGGGCGGCCCAAGCGCCCGGGAATGATCCATCATTGAGGACGGAGACTGATCTTGTTCAAGCGGATGAGTGCAGTGCTGGCGGCGTCGGCGGCCCTTTCCACACTGCTGGCTGCGCCCGCGCAGGCGCAGGACGACGAAAGAGAGCTCGGTTGGGCGTTCGAGGTGGACCTCGGAGCCCTGTGGACCGGCGGGAACCAGGAGACCAACACCTTCGCGGGTAATGCCAGGGCGGCCTACCTGTGGCCGAAGAGCGAGCTGATCTTCACCGGCGGCGGTTTCACATCGGAGTCCTCTCTGACCACGTCGACGGCTGTCGGCACCGGACAGGATGACTTCGAGCTGTTCGAAGAGACCCAGACCGAGAAGACGGCTGAGACGTTCTTCGCCGGGGCGCGGTATAACTACGATGTGAGCGAGAAGTTCTATCTTACCGGATCCGGCGACTGGCTCCGCAACCCGTTCGCCGGGATCGACGACCGCTTCGTGTTCGGCGCGGGCGCGGGCACCCGGTGGGTGGACAACGGGAAGGTACGGTTCGCCACGGACTACCTGGTGACGTACACGACGGAGACCACCGTCGTCCCCGACCCCACCGTGAATTCGGACTTCGCCGGTCTCCGCCTTGGCTACGACTTCCTGTGGGACGCGACCGCGAGCACGAACTTCGAGAGCACGCTGGTGGCAGACTTCAACCTCGACAACACGGATGACATCAGGCTCGACTGGTACAACGGGCTGCCGATCGACATCAGTTCGGTCCTGGCGTTCAAGCCAAGCCTGAGGCTGCTGTGGCGGAACGATCCGGCCCTGGAACTCGTGCCGCTGTTCGACGGGCCGGGCGGAACGGAAACGGGCTCCGTGTTTACGCCGCTCAACAAGCTCGACACCTTCTTCAACCTGTCGCTGCTGTTCAAGTTCTAGGACGGCACTGGCGGTGAGGACGGAACGGGGACCTCAGTCGGGGGTCCCCGTTATCTTTTCCACCCGGTAGGCTTCCATCGCGTAGTACTCCGGCAGCCCGAGCCGATCCGCCGCCGCTGCCGTTTCCAGGTTGCGGGAACGCACCCTCTGCCAGAACTCCCGGTCGTCGTGTCCGCCGGGGAAGGGCGCCACGTCCTTCTGTGACTGGTGCTTGAAGATG
>JBDHIK010000277.1:0-2048 GCA_039587475.1 Gemmatimonadota bacterium
GCGATGGCGGTACCCTCGGAGCGGTTCGAGAAAACGCTGCCGTTCACCCGTTCAATCGCCCATTCGGCCGGCTGGCAGTGGCGTATTCCGTTGCAGCACCGCAACGGCAACGGCCTGGTCTACAGCAGCAACCACTACAGCGACGACGAGGCCGCGGACATTCTGCTGAACAACCTCGAATCGAAGGCGATCGCGGATCCAAAGATCATCCCCTTCAGGACCGGGCGGACCCGCAGGCAATGGAATCGCAACGTCGTGGCTGTCGGCCTGTCCAGCGGCTTCCTGGAGCCGCTGGAGTCCACCAGCATCCACCTGATCCAGTCTGCGGTCGTGCGCCTGATCCACCTCTTCCCACACGCCGGCGTCACGGCCGAACTGATGGACGAATACAACCGCCAGTCACGGCTCGAGTTCGAAACGATCCGCGACTTCATCATCCTGCACTATCACCTGAACGAGCGCGACGACAGCCAGTTTTGGCGCGACACGCGCAACATGGATGTACCCGAGCGGATCACGCAGAAAATCGAACTGTTCCGCTCGAACGGCACCCTGGTCCAGGATCAGCACGACATTTTCCTCGAGCCGTCGTGGCTGCAGGTCATGCTGGGGCAGGGCGTCATGCCCCGGGATTATCATCCAATTGCCGACGGGTTGAGCGACGAGCAGTTACAGGACAAGCTGGCCAACACGCTGAGGCTGAAGAAGGAGCCGCTGCCGAAAATGCCCGGCCACGATCGGTTCCTGGAAGCGTTCTGCCACGGCAAGGCGATCGCCTGAGCGAGAGGTCCGCGCCCACGGGGCCGTACGGAAACGTAGCCGGTAACGCCGGCGGGGTCGCCGCCGGCAGCTTCAATCGCCGCCCGCTTGCTGCAACTGCCGCTGCCGGTGATACCAGTCGTCGCGGCCGGCGGCCGTGGGGCGGTAGCGGAAGAACCCGAAGTCGGCGTGGTTGCCGCCCGGTTGGCCGTTGGAACTGGCATACAGCCCGACATAAACCCCGGTGTAATTGAAACCGCCCAGCACGGCCGGCGACAGAGCCGTGCCGTCGACGGTCCCGCCCAGCGGCTGCCAATTCAGGCCGTCGGCGGACCAGGAGAACCGATAGTCGAGGTAATCGCCGCTGATGCGCAGGTGCACGGCGCCGCCGCCGAAGGGCTGCTCGGCGATCGTCCGGGATTCCCCCCGAAGTATCTGCCGCAGCCGCAGTCGCTGCTCTCCGGGCGGGCCGTCGAGGGTCGCGAGTAAGGCCGAGCGGTCGTTCTGGATGACGATCACCCCGGCTTCCTCATGCTCGCCTTGCGGCGAGAAATCCATGTGGGTCAGGGCCTCGAACCGGAAATGACGCTGGCGGATCCCGGCGAAGCTGTAGCGGGCGCGGTCGGCGATCACGCCGGGCTGCAGCCGCAGCCGCAGTGTTCCGGGGTTTTCCGTGAGGCTGTGGAAGGGCTGTGCCGGGCTGCGCCGGAAGTTCCACTCGAGGGGCAGTTCGGTGTCGTCGAATTCGTCGGTGAATGCCGCCCGGTCCAGTTGCGCGGCGCCGTCGAACGGCAGCGGGTAGCGCAGCTCCAGCCGGCCGGTCAGCGGGCTGAAAACCGGCGTGGACCACTGCTCCTCCTTCCAGGGGCGCCGCTCCGTTTCCCAGGTAACCGGTACCAGGAAGGTTTCGCGCCCCAGGATGCCGTGAATGCCGTCCACCAGCCGCCACCCCAGGGCGACCGCAAACCAGCGGCCGTCGGCCAGTTCCACCAGGTCGGCATGCCCGACGCCGGTGATGGGGTGGTCAAAGCTCAGCGAGCGGTGGCTGAGCACCGGGTTGCGAGGATTGTTCTGATACGGACCGGTGATTTGTTTACTGATCGCGATGGACAGGGCATGGTCGTAGGAGGTTCCGCCCTCCGATATCAGCAGGTAATAGTAGCCGTTACGCTTGTAGATGTGCGGACCTTCGGCCCAGACGCCGCCGCAGCAACACCGCCACAGGTAATGTCTTTCCCCCACCAGGGCCATGCGGTCCAGGTCCAGTTCCTGCAGCCAGATTTCCGCCT
>JBDHIK010000278.1:0-2047 GCA_039587475.1 Gemmatimonadota bacterium
CAGCAAGCCGGTCGGTCCGGCGTAGCGGTTCGGGCCCGCGCCGTTGTTTGCTGAACGAACTGTCCCGGATAGGCCCGCGCGAGCAGGAGGTCGACGTCGCTGAATCTGTGCGGGGGCTGGGGATACGGTGCGCTGCGCGGGAAGAGGACCGTGTTGTCGGGACCGGAGATCTGCATTCTCCGTTCCACGTCCATATAAAACGGTTCAAGGTCGTCGTAGCTCAAGGGCCAGTCCGGCCCCCGGCCGTAGAGGGTTCCCGTCCGGAAGTCGTTGGGGTGGAGCCGCGGAGTACAGGCCCACCAACAGTTCGAACCGCCACCGAAGCCGACCGTCGAAATCCAGGGCTTAGGGGAGGTGGTCGTGTACAACTGCCCGGGGGAGATCACCGAGTTGCGTCGGTTCCTTCGCTGCCACTCGAGCGTGGCCACCTCTCCGCGTTCAACCACCAGCACCCGAGCGGTGGGCGACGCCCACCGAAGGTATTCGGCGAGAAAGAACGAGGACGAGAATCCAGTTCCCGCCAGGACGAGGTCGAACGACATCGGCAACCGAGTGTTGGGATAGTCCTTCAACAGAGAGCCCACACCGAGCCAGAAGCCGACCTCGCCTGGGCCCGGGAACCGCCGAGCGGCCGCGCGCTCGACCGGCGTACCATGTCGCGCCAACGTACTTCAAGCAAGCGACAGGCGACCACGAATTCTCTCCCTCACCGGCCGGCCATCCCGGGAAGACCCGGGCGTTTTCGCGAAATGGGCCCTATTCTTCAATGAACGGTCGGTATCCTGTAAGATCCCTACCCCGCAGCCGGCGCCGACCGGCCCTCAGGTGAAGGAGACCCCTATGAACAAGATGGCGCGCTGGATCGCCCTTGTGGCTCTCGCCGTTCTCCCGAGCTGCACCTCCGACTCTGGAGCCCTGTCCCAGGACTCCGACGCCGCCTCGGCCGCAGCCATCGCAGCCTACGAGGCCGGTAGCGCCTTCCAGATGCGGCGCATCGGCCGGGCCGACGCCGACTCGGCGGTCGCAAACTTCGAGCGGGCCGTCGAGTTGGCTCCAGATTTCGCCCCGGCCTGGGCCGGTCTGTCCCAGGCCCGCATGTGGCTGGAGTTCAACCAGGGTGTGCCGGGCCAGCTTCCGTTGGCCCAGGAAGCCGCAGAGCGGGCGGCAGCCCTGGACCCGGATGGCGTGCACACCCGTGTGGCCCAGGGATACGTGGCGTATTGGGGACTCGCTGACTTTGACGCCGCCCTCGTTGAGTTCCGTGCCGCGGACGCCATCTCGCCGGACAACGCGGACGTAGCCGGCGCCATCGGCAATATCTACCGCCGCCAGGGCAATATCGACGAGGCGATCCTGTACTATGAACGGCGCGTGGAACTGGACCCCACCCGGGGCCAGGGCCTGACCACTCTGGCCGGGACCTACGGAAGTCAGGGACGCTACGACGACGTGGCGGCGACGGCGGCCCGACTCGATGCGCTGGACGACGACCGGGGAGCAATCTGGCGGTTCTGGGCCAACCTCAACGCCGGTGATACGGCAACGGCCTTCGCCGTCGTGCCCGAGATCCGGGCCAACATCGGCGAACCCAACTACTTCGAGCTGGTCCAGGCGATCGTGCGCCGGGACGACGACGAGACCGCCGCCCTGGTGGAGGCCATCGGCACCGACGTGGGCGGTGGCCTACGCTACGAGATGAGCGGCCACCTGGGTCGCACCGGGCAGGCAGACGAGTACACGGCAGCCTTCGACGCTTGGGTGGCGAACCGGGCGGCACCGCTGGACTCGGACCAGGGGTCGGAAGCCCGCACCGTATTCGTCGAATCCGCGCGGCGGGCACAGGTCGCACGTCTGGAGGCGCTGCGCGGAAACGAGGTGGCGGCCCGGACCTACGCCGCGCGCGTGATGGAGATCCAGCCCCTGGTCACCGACGTATGGGGAAGCGCGGGGCACAGGGCCAACGTGGTGGCGACTTACATGATCCTCGGCGACAACGCCGCCGCCCTTGACATTCTCGAAGAATTGACGAACGCTGGCCTGGGGCCTT
>JBDHIK010000279.1:0-2040 GCA_039587475.1 Gemmatimonadota bacterium
CGGGCAACGACGGCCCCGACCTCGACGGTGACGGGCAGTGCGACGCCGGCGATACCGACGATGACGGCGACTCCGTCCCGGACGTCGCCGATATCGCGCCTCTCGACCCGTTCCTCTGCCAGGATCTGGATCAGGACACGTGCGACGACTGCTCGGTGACGCAGCCACCGGATCCGGCGAACGACGGTCCGGATTTCGACGGGGACGGCTACTGTGACGCCTTTGACGTCGGACGCGGCCACCATCCGTCCGTGGCGGTCTGCGGGAGCACCGGCCACTACGCCTGGGTCCGGTTCAGCGGCTCCAACCTCACTCCGTTCGTCTACTACAGCCGGTGCAACATCGGCCAGGCCTGCACACCACCGATCCGGATCGAGAATCGACGTGCTCTCGACCCCGAGGTCGTCTGCGACGGGCCGACCGTGCTTGTGATGTGGGAGGACGACAGGAACGGGACCCTTGATCTCGCCTATCGCCGGAGCACCGACGGCGGCAACGCCTTCGAGCCGCGTGCGTTCCTGGTCCGAGGGCCCGGGGACGAGAGGAGCCCGGCGCTGGCTCTGTCCGGGGATCGTATGATTGCCGTCTGGGAGGACGATCGAAACGGCAACATGGACCTGTTTCTTCGACGCAGCGACGACGCCGGGGCGACGTGGTTCGATGCGACTCCCCTGGTGCAGAGCCCGTTCGACGACACGGACCCAACCCTCGGCCTCGACGGCGACCGGGCCGTGCTGGCCTGGATCGATCGACGCTCGGGCAACGAGGACATCGCCTACCGCAGGACCGACGACGGCGGCGCCACATGGGCTCCGATGAGCTTCCTGGTCAAGGCCCCCACTCCGGAGGCGAGCCCGACGGTCACAGTGAACGGCATGACCGCCATGGTCGTCTGGTCGGACACGCGCCACGGAAACGAGGATCTTGCCTATCGCCGCTCCATCGACGGCGCGGCGACGTTCTCCGGCCTGACCTTCCTGGTGCGCGCCCCCACCGACGACACGGAACCCTGGATCGGCTCGACCGAGACGACCGAGCTGCTGGCCTGGGTGGACCAGCGCGACGGCAACCGCAACATCAGCTACCGCCATGCACCATCCGGTGGGCCGTTCGGCCCCACCGCCCGCATGGTGGCGGCTCCCACCGACGAGTCCATGCTGGCGTGCGACCTCAAGCTGGGATTCCTGAATCCAGGCCCCGATCTCATCCCGGACTCGGGCGACGAGCTCGCCGAGCTCGCCGCCTGCGCCTGGGTGGACACGCGCACCATGCGCCCGCGGATCCACGCCCGGGATAGCGGGGACGGCGGCATGACCTGGTTCTCGCGGTTCGAGCTGGACCCGTGACCACAGGGCGGGTTGCGGACGCCTTACCGATCCTGCGGGACCGGAAACCGTGCGATGGCCGGCAGCTCTCCGGTCCGCTACACTAACGGCAGGGCTCCTCCTCTCCCCGCCTCTCACGCAAACGCGGATCCGACAGATGTCAAACCTCCGAATGGCGTGTCTCGCCTTCGCCCTCCTGGCCCTGGCATCGTCGGGCAGCCTGCAGGCAGACGACTCCGAGCTTCCTGCTTTGGGCCCATGGCTCATCCGGGTGGAGCGGGTCTCCCGTGACCAGCTCTCGAAGCTCCTGGCCGCCGGAGTCCCGGTGGTCATGGAGCTGCGCCAGTCCCTGTTCGTGGCGGGCACACCGGACCATCTGAGCTGGCTGGATGATCGAGGCCACGCCTCGACGGTGCTGGACACGGACGCAGGAGCGTCGGACTACCTGGTGGTGGGGCTCAGGCCGGACACCTCCATGGAGGCGGTCCGCTCCAGCGGCACGGAACTCTACAGCGAAAGCCACCGGCGGCGAATGCAACGGCCTCGTGGACAGCGGCAGGTGCGGGAGCGTCACCAAGGACATCACCGGAGCCTGCCCATGAGGCCTGCCGGGCCTGTGAATCGGCCTGCGGATCCCGGGACCGCTGTCCCGGTCAGACTCTCCAGGAAAGGCGGAGTGTGACGGTCACGGCCAGCAGGGCCAGACCGAGATAGA
>JBDHIK010000280.1:0-2014 GCA_039587475.1 Gemmatimonadota bacterium
GTGCTGCGCGACAGGAGTTACTCGGGGATATGGATGTGCTGCCGGGCGACCGCCGACCGGATCTTCATGACGCGTCCGGAGCTGGAGGCGGATATCTGGGTGGTGGATTTGGAGTATTAGCTGGGAGCGAGGAGCGGGGAACTAGGCGAACTGGTCAGGCGAGTTCAGTGGTTGGTCCGCGGGGACAGCTCGCGGCAAGCCCCTTGCTCCCCGTCGGTGGTGTGGGCCGGGTGGTGGTTATATTCCCCTGCACACGGGGCGTTAGCTCAGTTGGGAGAGCACCTGCTTTGCAAGCAGGGGGTCGGGGGTTCGAATCCCCCACGCTCCATCATCCAATGGAGCCCTCGACCGGTGCACCTGCCGGCATCACGACTCGAAGCGCGCTGGCCCTCTGGCCGGCGCGCTTTTCTCGTCGGCTCCACCTTGCAGCCGTCGTCGCGCACTGGCGTTCGCGCCATCCAGTCGCCCTCAGTACGCCCCACTCCATGACGCAAGAAAAAGGCGGCCCCTCGGGGCCGCCTTCCGTACCATTGGGGCAGGGACGTACCGCTAGTGGAAAGTGACGCCGACGCCCACCACATAGAGGGTCGTCAGCGCATCGTCGATGGTGCCGACACCAGGAAAGGCGATGTCGCCGAGCGCGTTGATGTAGCTGTTGAACACCGGGGTGATGGAGATGTTGCGGGCCACCCGGATATCCCATCCCACCCCGACGGTCACGGCCATGCCGGTCCGCTTGCCCTGGGAACTGATGTTGCTGGCGGTGAACCGGCCTTCGCCGTGTGACAGACCCCAGCCGACCTTGAGGTAGCCGCCGTGCTTGAGCCAGGGGTACCACTGAGCCATGGCCACCAGGCCCTGGACCTTGCTCTCGGAGGACTCCCCGGACGTCTTGCGGAACCCGTAGGCCTCGAGGCCCAGGAGCACGTACTTGCTGATCGTGGTGCCGGCCCGCAGGTACACCACGCCACCCTCGGCCCACTGCTCGGTGTCGCAATTGGTGCAGTCGGTGCGGTTGAAGCCGGCCCCGATGCCCACCTGCGCCCAGAGGCCTTCGCGTTCCTGGAGGCCCTGGGCCGTGACGCTCACCGGCGTCAGAACGGCCACCAGGAGGATCAGGGCCAACGCCCACCAGCCACGCGGTACGCCCGGCATCAGTAGAGCCACCATGTCAGATACGCTCGCACCTGCGGGTTTCGCTGCGACACGTCGGGGAAATCCCGGAAATGGCTGTCGCGCTGGGCGATGGTCCCGTCGATCCCGATGCCGAGGGTCCGCCACACCGGGACTGCGGCGCCGGCCGAGATCACCTGAGCCACATGGTCGCTGTCGGCCCCGCTGACGGTGTAGATGTACTCCAGGCGGTACCCGAGGAAGCCGTACCGGAACAGACTGCCCGGCTGGACGAGCCGCAACGTGATCCCGAGCCCGGCGCCCGGCCCGTAGTCGTAGGTCCGGTCGTTGATCCCGACGAATTCGGAATTGATGCCACCCAGGATGATGAGATTGGCGTTGGCGGCTCCGCGGAGTTCCAGCCCGTCGGATATCGGGAAGCGCGACAGCGCGCCGACGGACACCGCGTGGCGGCCGAACTCCAGGGCGTCGTTGTTGATGTAGTCGTAGTTCTGGCCGACGGCGAAGAGCCACTTGCTGTCGTCCCGCAGCTGGTCGGCGTAGAGGATGCCGTCGACTTGGAGGCGCCCCAGGACCTTCTTGTTCTTGGCGTTGAGCTGGACGGACATGCGGAAGAAATCGAATGGCTTGCTGAAGGCCTTGCGCCACGGATCGCCGTACTGGAAGTCGAACGAGCTGAAGCCACGGGTGGTGGCATCGTTGAGGGACCCACTCTGGCCGACCGAGCTGGCGCCGAGGTCGATCCGGATGCCCAGGAAGCCCGGGTCGTGCTCGCGTTCATTGGGGCCGTGGGCCGCCATCTCGCCGGTCATGAGACGGTTGAAGCCGTGCATGGGGTTGATCAGCGTCCCGGCGATCTCGTGCCAGATGCGTTTGCCCC
>JBDHIK010000281.1:0-2978 GCA_039587475.1 Gemmatimonadota bacterium
GGCCGCGACGACAGGCCAACCGGGTTTACATACACGATCCATTCAGAAACGAGGGATTCCCATGCCGACACGCCGCAGATCCTGGGCCGAGCCCTGGAAAGTGAAGATGGTGGAGCCCATCAAGATGACCACCCGCGAATTCCGCGCGCAGGCCCTGGAAGAAGCGGGATACAACACGTTCCTCCTGCGTAGCGAGGACGTATACATCGACCTTCTGACCGACTCCGGCACGAGCGCGATGAGCGACCGTCAGTGGGCCGGCATGATGCTGGGTGACGAAGCCTATGCGGGCAGCCGCAACTTCTATCACCTGGAAGAGACGGTTCGGGACGTGTACGGCTACCGCCACCTGATCCCGACCCACCAGGGAAGGGCCGCCGAGCACATGATCAGCCAGATCCTGATCAAGGATGGCGACGTGGTGCCCGGCAACATGTACTTCACGACGACGCGCCTGCACCAGGAGTTGGCGGGCGGCCGGTTCCTGGACGTGATCATCGACGAAGCGCACGACCCGGAGATCATGCACCCGTTCAAGGGAAACGTGGACCTCGACAAGTTCCAGGCGGTGATCGACGAGTACGGCGCCGATCGCGTTCCGTACATCTGCATCGCGACGTCGGTGAACATGTGCGGCGGGCAGCCGATTTCCCTGGGCAACCTGCGCGAGGTGTCGGCACTGGCGCGCCGCCACGGAATCCTGGTGGTTCACGACATGACACGGGTGGCCGAGAACGCCCTTCTCATCAAGGAGCGCGAAGAGGGCTACGCGGACGTATCGATGGCGGACATCGTGCGGCAGATCTGCGACCTTACCGACGTCGCCACGATGAGTTCGAAGAAGGACCACCTGGTGAACATCGGCGGGTTCCTGGCCGTGAACGACCCGGAAATCGCCGACAAGGCCCGCAACATGGTGGTGATCTACGAGGGGCTGCACACGTACGGTGGAATGGCCGGCCGTGACATGGAAGCGCTGGCCATCGGCATTCGCGAGAGCATTGAGCACGACCACATCCACGCACGGGTGGGGCAGGTGCACTATCTAGGTAACAAGATCGCCGACCAGGGGATTCCCATCGTGAAACCGATCGGGACGCACGGTGTGTTCCTGAACGCCAAGCGGTTCCTCCCTCACCTGGACCAGGATCTATTCCCCGCGCAGAAGCTGGCGGCGGAGATCTACCGGGACTCGGGCGTTCGATCGATGGAACGCGGCAACGTATCCGCGGGCCGGAACCCGGAGACCGGTGAGAACCGGAGACCGCATCTCGAACTGGTTCGCCTGACGATTCCGCGGCGCGTCTACACGCAGGCCCACATGGACGTGGTGGCCGAGTCGGTGATGGAGGTGTGGGACGGTCGGGAGGCGATCACGGGACTCGAGTTCACCTACGAGCCCAAGTACCTGCGCTTCTTCCAGGCGCGGTTCAAGCCGGTGGGTGCTTGATGAGTTTCGTCACCCACCTCGAGGCGGCGATCGACGGGACGCGGCTCTCACACGACGTCCTGCAGACAGTCCACGAGGGCCGGCCGCTGTGGGTGCGCTACGACCTGGACGCCGTCCGGGCCACGATGTCGAAGGAGGTGGTGGCTGGACGGGAGCCCACTATGTGGCGCTACCGGGAGCTTCTTCCGGTCTCCGACGACACTAGGATCGCCTCGCTCGGCGAGGGCATGTCGCCGCTGCTTCGCTGCGAACGTCTGGGCGCAGCGCTCGGCCTGACGGACCTGTGGGTGAAAGACGAGTCACAGCTTCCGACGGGTTCCTTCAAGAGTCGCGGTCTCTCCATGGCCATCAGCCGGGCGAACGAGCTGGGCGTGCGGCGCGTGGCGATCCCGACGGCCGGCAACGCCGGTGGCGCAATGGCGGCGTACGCGGCGCGGGTGGGGATGGAAGCCTTCGTGTTCATGCCGGCGGATACCCCGATCGTGAACCAGTACGAGGCGGCCTATTGCGGGGCCCGCGCGTTTCTGCTCGATGGCCTGATCACGGATTGCGGGGCCGTGGTGTTCGATCTGTCGACGCTGAAGGAGCCGTATCGGATCGAAGGCAAGAAAACCATGGGCCTCGAGCTGGCCGAGCAGTTCGGGTGGTCGCTGCCGGACGTGATCATGTACCCGACCGGTGGTGGGACAGGCCTGATCGGGATGTGGAAGGCGTTCGGCGAACTTGATGAGATGGGGTGGCTCGTGGACGAGCGGCGGCCCCGCATGGTGTCGTGTCAGGCCGACGGGTGTGCTCCGATCAGCACCGCGTGGCAGAACGGGCAACGCTTCGCGGAGCCGTTTCCGAACCCTGCTACGTCCGCCAGCGGCCTGCGTGTTCCGTCTGCGGTGGGAGACTTCATGATCATCGACGCGGTCAACGAGTCAGGCGGCCAGGCCCGCTCGTGTCCCGAGGATTCGCTGCTGGATTGGGCTCGCAAAGGCGCGGAGCTCGAAGGGATCGCGTTCGCACCCGAAGCGGGCGCCTGCCTGGGAGTTCTGGAAGCGCTCGTGGACGAGAGGGCCATCGATCCGGACGAGCGCGTGGTCGTGTTCAACACCGGCGCGGCGCAGAAGTACGTCGAGGTAATGGGCGGGTCGCCCCTGCCCAGGTTGGATCGGCCCGTGGACTGGAAAGCGCTGGCGAAGCAGGCGATCGCTGGGCTGGTCGGACCCTCGGATCGCGGGCTTTAGAAGCTTCCGTGACGGTCTCCCCGTTGACTTCGGCCTTCTGGTCGGGTGAGGCGACGGGCTCCTGCGCAGCGACTGACGATACCGCCAGGACGAGCGCCGACAGCACTACAACGTGTATCATTATCCCCAACCGGGGTGACAGGTTCGCAGGTCCGCCGGGAGTCGGCGTGCCGGGAATAGACCCCGCCCTGACCTGAGCAACAAGCATACCCACCCGGACGTTGCATCTGGAGCGATCCGGGAATCGACAGGAGCGCCAGAAATCATGGAATACAGGCTCGCCATTATCGGGTTCG
>JBDHIK010000013.1:0-38549 GCA_039587475.1 Gemmatimonadota bacterium
CCTGCTCCGGCGGGCCGCCTCGTGGGATCGTAGCGACGCCGAACGGGCCGACCGGTTGACCCGCGACCTGGAGCGCGTCGCCGGTCAGCCCGGTCCATCGGCCCAGCGCCGTTCCGTCGACTCCTCGCAGGGATTGAACACCGGGGTGCGCGCCTTCGTGGCCCGCGAGGGGGCCCTCATCGCCTCCGCGCTGGAGCGGGCCAGCCGGGCGCTGGGCCTCGACCCGGAAGACTCCGAGGCCATCCATAACGTCGTGCGCCGCATGCAGTCGTTGCGGGGCCTGGCCGAACTCACCGACTTGTCACCCCTGCCCGAGATGCTCGAAGGCCTCGAGACGGCCGCCGCCGCTCTGACCCGCGGCCACGCACCGCCGCCGGATCTCTCCGCGGTGTTCCGGAGTGCCGCGGAGGCCATGACCCGCGCGTCTCGCGATGTGGCCAACCAAGGGAAGCCCGATCCAGAAGCCCCCGAGACCGTGGGGTTCAGCAGAACGCTGGTAGAGGCCTTCGGCATCGAAGCCGACGTCGTGGACATCGCGAGCCTGGCTCCTGCCGGTGTCGATTCGATCGAGCGCCGCGGTGAACAGGCCGCGGGCCCCGGCAACGTCGCCACCGTGGAGATCGTGAGCCAGGGCGAACACCTCACGGCCATGGCGGACAAGCTGTCCTCGGCGCTGTCCGACGTCGAACGCCAACTGCGGACCTTTGCCACGCTGCATCTGCTGCGCGGCCTGGACGCCCGGCTTGGCGAACCGCTGGGCAGCGCGTTTCAGGCCTTCGCCGAGGCGGCGCGAGAGGCCCTCCTTCCGGGAGCCAACCCGGACAGCCACTCCACGCTGGCCAAGGGATTGAAGGAGGCCGGCACCACGCTCAAGGAAGTCGCCACCCGTGACGACCCGTCGGGCATCGCCGGCCAGGTACGGGAGTTGGGATCGCGGTGGGCCACGCCTGCGGTTCTGCCGAGCCCGGACCCCCTGGAGGTCCCCGGCCTCTCTGTAGGGGAGAACGCAGACCCGAATCTGGTGGTCTCCATCGCGGATCTGGCGCCCGATGTCGAGCCGGCGCCGCCGGCGGCCGCGGCCCCTCCCCAGCCCGGAGGAGGTGGCGGCACCCTGGCCGAGTCGTTCCAGACCTATCACCGGCTGATGACGGAAGGTCCGGGCGCCACGGCGCCCTCCGTCGGGACGCCCGCCGTGGTGCAATCCCCAGCGGCGGCCGCGAGCGACAACATCGCCACACCTGGCCCTGCGCCGGACGACGACACCATCGTCGAAATCGAGGCACTCCTCTATCGTGGCGACGCGGCACGGGAACGGGCCCGCCTCCTCGGCCTGGAGATCGCCGAATGCCTTGACCGTCCCGGCATCCACATGGGTCTCAGGCCGCTCCTGGAGGAACTGATCGACCTCCTGCCCCTGGCCGATCAGCCGGCCGCGAGGTGACCCGATGACTCAGCCGGATTCCGGCGAGGGTGGCGCCGCCAACCCGAAGCCCCCTCAGGGCGCTCGCCGCGGGCTGTGGCCAGGTCTGGTCGCGGTAGCCATTTCTGGATTGCTGTTGTGGTGGGCTCTGAAGGACGTCGAGTTCCACTTGCTGGTGGAGAATATCCGGCATGCCAAGTTGCTGCCCCTGTTCGGCGCGGTGGCCATCGCCACGGCGATGTTCCCGCTCCGAGTCTTCCGATGGCGCTTGCTGCTGCGCGGGCCCGGCGTCACGCCGATGGTCATGTGGCACGCGGTGGCGATGGGCTTCATGGCCAACAACATCCTGCCGTTCCGCCTGGGCGAGTTCATCCGGCCCTTCGCCGCGAGTCGGCTGGGCAAGGTGAGTTTCGGGGCGGCGCTATCGTCGATCGCCGTGGAACGGATCTTCGACGCGCTGGCCCTGATCTTCTGGCTCACGGTGGCGCTGTTCGCCGCCGGCATCAGTGAAGACGTGACCGTGGGCGGCGCCTCGCTGACGCAGTCCGCCACGATGTTCGGCGCGGTGTTCGCTTCGGCCCTGGTGGTCGCCATCCTGGTCGTGGCGTTCCCCCGTCCGGCCGAACGGGTCATCGAGAAGCTGGTTCCCAGCCAGAAGTGGTCGACACGGCTCGTGGCCGTACTCGAAGACGTCCGACACGGCATGGAAGCGCTCAAGTCTCCGGCCCGCGTCGCCGGCGTGGTCGCCTGGTCCCTGGTGCTGTGGTTCCTCAACGGCTTTTCCTTCTATGTGGCGTTTCTGGCATTCGACATTCCCGTGAACGTGGCGGGGGCACTGTTGATGCAGGGCGTCCTGGCCGTGGGGATCTCGGTGCCCTCGGCGCCGGGCTACGTCGGCGTGTTCGAGGCGGCCATTCTGCTGGTGCTGAGTTCCCTGTACGGCGTGCCGGCCAGCCTGGCGGTCGCCTACGCCCTGACCTACCACTTCACCACCTTCCTGCCCATCACGCTCCTGGGCCTGTTGTCGGTGGTCCGCACCGGCCTGGGGCTCAAGAGCCTCCGGCGCGAGGCCGTGAGCGACCATGGCTGAGGTGGTGACGGTCACCGCCTCCGCCCCAGCCAAGGTCAACCTGTTCCTGCGCGTTCTGGCCCGCGAGTCCGATGGATTTCACGGCATCGAGACGCTGTTCTGCCGCATCGACCTGGCCGACGAGCTCACCGCGTCCAGAAGCAGCGACCTGGGCGTCCGGTTGCAGGTGAGCGGCGCCGAGACCGGCCCCGAATCCGACAATCTGGCGTATCGAGCGGCCGAGATGGTCCTGGCAGCCACCAGCGCCGATTTCGGCGTGGACCTGACCCTGACGAAGCGCATCCCGGTCCAGGCCGGCCTGGGAGGCGGATCGAGCGATGCGGCGGCAACGCTGGGGGCCGTGAATCGGCTGTGCGGCCAGGCGGTGCCTCGCCACGAGCTGCTGCAGTTCGGGCAGCGCCTGGGGAGTGACGTGCCGTTCTTTCTGACGGAAGCGCCGCTGGCGCTGGGCTGGGGTCACGGCGAGCGCCTGCTGAGGCTGGCCCCTCTGCCGGTGCGCCCCGGACTGTTGCTGATCCCACCGGCCGCGGTGGCGACGGGCCAGGCCTACGGCTGGGTGGACCAGGGACGCAGCGGGGGAGACCAGCGGCGCGGCGCGGTGGCGCTGGCGGCGGACACCCTGCAGTCCTGGGGTGACATCGCCCGGCTGGCGGGCAACGACTTCGAGTCGCCGGTCTTCACCAGGCTGCCGGAAGTGCGGGCCGCGTTCGAGGCCCTGGTCCAGACGGCGCCGCTCATGTGCCGCATGAGCGGGTCGGGATCGGCCCTGTTTGCCGTGTACCGAAGCGCCCAGGAACGGGCCGACGCCGAGGCCATGCTGGGGCCCCGCCTGGGTAGGGTGGTGGCGTTTTCGACGGCCGCCTGACGCGGTTCCGTTTCGCGGGGTTGCGGTGTACGTTGAGGCCGTCAATGCCCCGTCGTCCAATGGCAGGACCCCGGATTTTGGTTCCGGTAATCGTGGTTCGAGTCCACGCGGGGCAACTTCCTCGGGTGTGTGGTTGACTCTCCTTTCCTGACCCAGGTATTTTTGTAGGCTGTACCATGCCGGAATACACGCTTAGCAGCAGCCAGTTGCTCCTCCTCTCGGGGTCCGCGAACCGCGCCCTGGCCGAGGAGGTGGCGGAGCACCTGAACCGGCCCCTGTGCCAGGTCACGCTCCGGCGCTTCGCCGATGGCGAAATCTTCGTCAAGATCGACGAGAACGTCCGGGGTCGGGATGTCTACATCATCCAGCCGACCAATCCGCCGGCGGAGAACCTGCTGGAGCTGTTGCTGCTGATCGACGCGGCCAAGCGGGCCAGCGCGGCTCGCGTGACGGCGGTGATCCCGTACTTCGGATACGCCCGGCAGGACCGCAAGGACCAGCCCCGGGTCGCCATCAGCGCCAAGTTGATGGCCAACATGGTGTCGACGGCGGGGGCGGACCGGGTGCTGGGGATGGACTTTCACCAGCACCAGCTCCAGGGGTTTTTCGACCTGCCGGTCGATCACCTGTACGCGGCGCCGGTGTTCACCAGTCACTACCGGCAGAAGCGGCTGAAGGACTTGGTGGTGGTGGCGTCGGACGTCGGGGCGGCCAAGATGGCGCGCGGCTTCGCCAAGCGGCTCAACGGCACGCTGGCGATCATCGACAAGCGGCGGCCGTCGGCCAACATCGCGGAAGTGGTCAACGTCGTCGGGGACGTGAAGGGGCGCGATTGCCTCATCCCCGACGACATGATCGATACCGGGGGCACCATGTCGGAAGCGGTGCACGCCCTGAAGCGGCTCGGCGCGCGCGACATCTACTGCGCGGCCAGCCACGCCCTGCTGTCGGGACCGGCCGTCGATCGCCTCAAGGCGTCGCCGGTCAAGGAGCTGGCCGTCAGCAACAGCATTGTCGTTCCTGAGGAACGGCGGTTCGACCGATTGAAGATCCTGTCGGTGGCCCCGTTGCTGTCTCAGGCGATTCGATACACGCACAGCGACGAGTCGGTCAGTTCGCTGTTCGATTGACACTAAGGAAGAACCATGGCAAGCACGGCAACTCTGACGGTGGACACCAGAACGGAAGGCGGCAAGGGCGTGGCCCGGACGCTGCGGCGCGAGGGGAAAGTCCCAGCGGTCATCTACGGGCGGGGACGTGAGCCCGAGGCGCTGGTCATCGACCGCGTCGTGCTGTCCAAGCTCATCACGCGCATCAGTTCCAGCACGCCGGTCACCGTGACGGTGGGCGATCGCGAGCCGGTGCAGGCCCTGGTCCGCGAGGTCCAGCGCGACCCGATCCGGCCGTCGAACATCCTGCACATCGATTTGTACGAGATTCACGCCGGCGAGGCCATTGAGGTGTCCGTGCCGTTGCACCTCGAGGGCATCGCCGACGGGGTTCGCAACTTTGGCGGCGTGCTCGATCAAGCCATGCGGGAACTGGCCATGAAGGTGATGCCGCGCCACATCCCCGAGTACATCGCCGTCGACGTCACCGATCTGGGCATCGGCGAAGCCAAGTACGTGCGGGATCTCGACGTGCCGAATGCCGAGATCCTGGATGATCTCAACCAGGCCATTTGCTCCGTCATCGCCCCGCGGGCCGTGGAAGAAGAGGCGCCGACCGAGGAGGTCGAGGACGCCATGGCCGAGCCGGAGATCATCGGCAAGGCCAAGGACGAGGACGAGGGCGAGGAAGCACCCGAACCGACGAGCTAGCCCTGCGTGTCATCGTGGGCCTCGGCAATCCGGGGCCGGAGTACATCCACACCCGGCACAACGCGGGGTTCCGGCTCATCGACCACCTGGTCGACGTCTGGGGCTTCGCGCCGTTTCGCCGGGAACGGCGGGCCCGCATCACCGCGGGCCCCGTGGACGACCAGCGCGTCGGGCTCCTCAAACCGACCACGTACATGAACCGCAGCGGGGCCGCCTTGGGACCCCTGACCGCGGACAGCGCCTTCGACCCGTCGCAGGACCTGCTGGTGCTGGTCGACGACACGGCGCTGCCGCTGGGACACTTCCGGCTCCGCGCCAAGGGCGGCACCGGCGGCCACAACGGCCTCAAGAGTGTGCAGGGCGCACTCCGGTCGGACGACTACGCCAGGTTGCGGATCGGCGTCGGGCCTATCCCGCCCGACGCCGACGACCTGGCTGATTTCGTGCTGGACACCATGACGGAAGAGGAAGACGCGGCCCTCGCCGCGTTGCTGGATCCCATGACCGAGGCCGTAACCTGCTGGGTCGTCGACGGCATCGAAACGGCCATGAATCGATTCAACCGATCGGTGGAGGAGATGTAATGGAGCTCGTGCAACTGGCACAGGGGGCCGCCGGCGCCGGCGTGGTGGGATTGCTCATCGCGCTCGCCATCTACGCCTGGCTCAAGCGGCAACCGGAAGGCTCGGAACTCATGCAGGAACTGGCTGGCGCCATTCGCGTCGGCGCCATGGCGTTCCTGCGGCGCGAATACATGGTCCTGTTCCCCTTCCTGCTGATCGTGGCGGGCCTGCTCGCTGTCGCCGTGGGCCGCCTGACGGCCGTGGCGTACGTGGTCGGCGGCCTCTGTTCCATCGCCGCCGGGTTCTTCGGCATGAAGGCGGCCACGGCGGCCAACGTCCGTACCTCCGAAGCGGCGCGCGCCAGCGGGCAGGCCAAGGCCCTGGGCGTCGCCTTCAACGGCGGCGCCGTCATGGGCCTGGCCGTGGCGTCCCTGGGACTGCTGGGCATCGGTGTGGTCGGACTGCTGCTTCTCGACTCGAGCCCGGGCTCCATCACCACCTTCGCCGAGACGGTTTCGGGCTTCGCCATGGGCGCCAGTTCCATCGCCCTGTTCGCCCGTGTGGGCGGCGGCATCTTCACCAAGGCGGCCGACGTCGGTGCCGACCTGGTCGGGAAGGTCGAAGCCGGCATCCCCGAGGACGACCCGCGCAACCCCGCCACCATTGCGGACAACGTGGGCGACAACGTCGGTGACGTGGCCGGCATGGGCGCCGACATCTTCGAGAGTTACGTCGGCGCCGTCATTGCCACCATCGCGCTGGGCGCCACCAGTCCCATCATCCCCGACGCGGCCCGTCCCTATGCCATCGGGCTGCCGCTGGCCATGATCATCATGGGGCTGCTGGCCTCGCTGATCGGGATCGGCTCGATGAAGCTGCTGGAACGCGGTTCTCCGGAGAACGCCTTGCGCATGACCACGTTCATCGGTGCCGGCCTGTTCCTCGGCGCCGCGTGGTGGCTGGTGGGCCGCATGCCGCTGGGCATGATCGACAAGCCGGCCATGGGCCCGTTCTGGGCCGTGCTGTCGGGAACGCTCGCCGGCATCCTGATTGGTCTGGTGACGGAGTACTACACCGCGGCCAAGCCGATCCGCGATATCGCCCAGGCGTCGGAGACCGGCGCGGCGACCAACATCATCGCCGGCCTGTCGGTGGGCCTTAAGTCGGCTTTCATTCCGGTGCTGCTCATTGCCGGCGCCATCCACGTGTCGTATTCGATGGCCGGCCTCTACGGCATCGCCATCGCCGCTGTCGGCATGCTGGCGACCGTCGGCGTCACGATGACCGTCGATGCCTACGGTCCCGTGGCGGACAACGCCGGCGGCATCAGTGAGATGAGCGCCCTCGGTCCCGAGGTGCGCAAGATCACCGACGGCCTGGACGCCCTGGGTAACACCACCGCGGCCATCGGCAAGGGCTTCGCCATTGGCTCCGCTGCCCTGACGGCGCTGGCGCTGTTCTCGGCCTTCGCCACGGCAGTGACGCCTCCGGGAGAGGTGCTGTCCCTCGACATCGTCAACCCGATGGTGGTGATCGGCCTCTTCATTGGTGGAACCCTGCCCTTCCTGATTGGATCGATGACGATGACCGCCGTCGGCCGGGCCGCCGCCGACATGGTGGAGGAGGTGCGACGCCAGTTCCGGGAAATCCCCGGCCTCATGGAGGGCACCGCCAAACCGGACAGCGCTCGCTGTGTGGACATCGCCACGCGCGGAGCACTCCGTGAGATGATCCTCCCGGGCCTGACCGCCGTCATCGCCCCGGTCGTGGTGGGTCGCTTCCTCGGCGTCCAGGCCCTGGGCGGACTGCTGGCCGGCGCGACCCTGGTGGGTGTTCTCACCGCGCTGTTCATGGCCAATGCCGGCGGCGCCTGGGACAACGCCAAGAAGTACATCGAGGGCGGCGCCCACGGCGGCAAGGGCTCCGACCCCCACAAGGCTGCGGTCGTCGGTGACACGGTAGGCGACCCCTTCAAGGACACGTCGGGCCCGGCCATGAACATTCTCATCAAGCTCATGTCGGTGGTGTCGCTGGTCCTCGCCCCGTGGTTTGCGGCGATGGGCTGACGCTCGGGGGAGCGGGACCGGGACGAAGATCACCCCGCTCCCGCTCCCGCTGACCTTTCCCCGTTCCCTTCTCCCCGCTCCCTCATGCTACGCCTCGGCATCGTCGGCCTTCCCAACGTCGGCAAGTCCACCCTGTTCAACGCCCTGACCTCGGCCGGGGCGCTGGTGGCCAACTACCCGTTCGCGACCATCGAACCGAACACCGGCGTGGTGACCGTTCCCGACAGCCGCCTCGACGATCTCGCCACCATCGTTCAGCCCAAGGCCGTCCTTCCGGCCACGGTGGAGTTCCTCGACATTGCCGGCCTGGTGAAAGGCGCCTCCACCGGAGAGGGCCTGGGCAACCAGTTCCTGGCAAACATCCGCGAGGTGGATGCCATCGTTCACGTCATTCGCTGCTTCGAGAACGACAACATCCAGCACGTGTCCGGCTCCGTCGACCCGGTGCGCGACCGTGAGATCATCAACCTCGAATTGATCCTGGCCGACCTGGCCACCGTGGAACGGCGGCAGTACAAGGCCGTCAAGCTGGCGCGCTCGGGAGACGCCGCCGCGGCGCTGGAGGTCGCACTACTGGAACGTCTGGCCCCGGTCCTGGGGGACGGCCGTCCGGCCAGAGCCGTGACGCCGACGGACGAGGAACGACCGGTGTACCGCAGCCTCAACCTGCTGTCCGCCAAACCGGTGCTGTACGCCGCCAATGTGACGGAGCAGGACCTGGCAGGCGGGAACCCCTTGGTCGAGCAACTGCAGGCAGCGCTGGATCAGGATACCGAGCAGGCCGAGATCGTGGTGTTCTCCGCCCAGGTCGAAGCGGAACTGGTCGAACTCCCGGCCGAGGAGCGGCGCGAATTCCTGGAGACGCTCGGAGTGCCTGAGTCGGGCCTGGACCGGTTGGCCCACGCCGCCTATCACCTCCTGGGATTGCAGAGCTACTTCACGGCCGGGGAGAAGGAAGTTCGAGCCTGGACCATCCATCGGGGCGACCGCGCTCCGGCGGCTGCCGGGGTCATCCATTCGGACTTCGAGAAGGGCTTCATCAGGGCGGAGACCGTGTCGCTCGAAGACTTCGTGTCTCACGGCGGGTGGAAAGGGGCCCGGGAACGGGGCGTGGTCCGCTCGGAGGGCAAGGACTACGTGGTGCGGGAGGGCGACGTGATCCTGTTCCGATTCAACGTCTGACCCCAAAACGTAACCACAAGCGCCTTATTCACTTGGCTCCGACGGCGCCAATCCGGCTTTACGAGCCGGCCTTCGAGGCGTAACCTAGGGAACGTCCCCGCCGCGAGCCGGGGTCCCCGACTCATGGCAGACGACCTCTCTCCCCCGACCAGACCGCGCCGGCGCGTGTCCGACCGTCACCCGACGGCCGATCCTGCTGCGCCCGAGAGCACCGAGGCGCGCTGGACCGCGCTCCCCGACGAGGTGTTCGAGATCGACGCCGAAGAGCGCGTGGTGTTCGCCAATCACGCACTTCCGAACGTCCCTCTCGAGCGCCTGATCGGCACTGCCCTGTCGGGGGCTCTTCCTGTCGAACATCGCCGCCAGGTGCGCGAGGCCTGCCGCCTGGTCCGGGACACCGACACGGTCCACACCTTCGAAGTCGGTGGCTCCACTTCCCGCTGGTGGCTCTATCGCGTCTCCCCACTTCCGGAGGGCGGAACGAGACCGGACCACCTGCTGGTGACGCGCTCGGAAATCACCGCACTCAAAGCCGGCAACACCGCGTTGGCCAGGGACGCGGAGCGCTACCGGCTGATGTTCGACTCGGCCAAGATGGGCATGGCGCTCACGTCGGTGGACGGGACGTTTCTGATGGTGAACCGCGCCCTCTGTTCGCTCCTGGGATACACCGAAAGCGAGCTGCTCGCGTCGGACATCTACGCCGTCACCCATCCGGACGATCTGGCGGAGAGCGCCACCCAGGCGCGTCGCCTGCTTACGGGCAAGGCCGATACCGTCGTGGTCGACAAGCGCTACTTCCACAGCGACGGTGACATCGTCTGGTGCCGGGTCTGCGCCACCGCCACCAAGGACGAGGCCGGAGCGACCCAGTACTTCGTGACGCAGGTGCAGGACATCAGTGGCTGGCGTCAGGACCAGGGGGATCGGCTGCGCCACGAGCGTCAGGCGTTCGAAGCCGGGCGGCTGCGTTCGTTGCAGGATCTGGCCGGGCACGTCGTGGACGAGCTCGATCCCCTGCTGCAATCCGCCGTTAGCGAGCTCGCGTCCCTGCAGGAGACCCTTGGCGACGAGCAGGGTGTCCAGGCGCGGCTCGACGCCGTGCGCGGTGCCGTGGCGAACCGGACCACCTTCATCGATCAGTTGCGGACATTGTCGCGCCGCCGGCCTCTGGTGCGTTCGGGAATCACCATGAACCTGCTGGTCACCGCAGCGGCGGAGCGCAACCGGCCGCTCCTGGGAGAGCGGTGTTCGATACGCCTCTCGCTGGCCGAGAGCCTGCCTGGCGTTTCCGGCGACGCCGGACAGATCGAGAGCGCCATCGACGCGCTGATCGTCAACGCCATCGAGGCGACGACAGACGAGGGCGACGTCATTCTCGAGACACAGCACCTGCAGTTGGACGAGGTGTACTGCCGCGAGCACCCGGGCCTC
This sequence comes from Gemmatimonadota bacterium, assembly GCA_039587475.1. Taxonomy (GTDB): domain Bacteria; phylum Gemmatimonadota; class Gemmatimonadetes; order Gemmatimonadales; family GWC2-71-9; genus N074bin45. The sequence continues at coordinate 10,441 of JBDHIK010000013.1, forward strand.
AAGCCCGGCAGTTACATCCAGATCACGGTGAGCGATTCCGGCAGCGGTATTTCGCAGGACGTGAAGCCTCGCATCCTCGATCCCTTCTTCACCACCAAGTCACGGGCGTCACACCGCGGCCTGGGACTCCCGATGGCCCTGGCCATCGCCCAGAAGCATGGCGGCACGGTAGCCGCGTACAGCGAATCCGGCTCCGGCACCTCGGCCAGAATCCTGCTTCCGGCCGATGAATCTGGCACCACGCTGGGGACGGGGCTCAAGGCACGCAGCGGAGAGACCATCCTGGTCGCGGAAGACGAGGAATCGGTCAGCAGTGTGACACGGCGCGTGCTGGAGCGCCTCGGCTACCGGGTTCTGACGGCGGTGGATGGTGTGGAAGCCCTGCACATGTACATCGCGGCCCGCCATCAGATCGATCTGGTGCTCCTGGATATGGCAATGCCGCGCATGGGCGGGCCGGAAGCGTACGAACGTATCCGCGCCATCGACCGGACCGTGCCGATCGGATTCATGACCGGGTATTCAGCGGAGTTGGCGCTCGCGGCGTTGAGTCATTCCACGGCCGTGCTGGTCACCAAGCCCTTCAGCGTCGACGAACTGGGCCGCACCGTGCGATCCATGCTCGACGACGCCGCCACGCTCGACGGTACCCCCCCGGACACGCACTAGATCAGGCCGTGGCCCCGTCGACGGCCGCGACCAGGCGCTCGCGCCAATCGTCGGGCAGTGCCTGGCACCGGGCCAGTCGTTCCGAGGCGGCGACCTCGTGGCGCCGTTCCCGCATGACCCGTTCGACCTCCTTGACCGTCCACTGGGGATAGGGCCGGTCGAGAACGGTCATGGTCATTCCGGGTTCCAACCACCCTTCCTCCGCCACGCGATAGTACCAGCCGAACGCCTGATGCCGAAGGACCAACTCCACCATGTCGGGGCGACGGAAATGCCGGGCCAGATTCTGGCAGGGCTGCCTGGGCTTGGTGACGACCAAGACCGCTTCCCCGACCCGGTAGACGTCCCCTACACAGACGGTGTGCTCCCAGGCGCCTTCGATGGCGAGGTTCTCACCGAAAGCGCCGAAGGCCAGTTCGGGAGCCTGCAGCTCCCGGCGCCAGCGCGGGTAGTGCGACGCGGCGTAGCCCAGCACCGCCATGTACTTGCCGCCATGATGCTTGCGATCCGCATGGCCGTCTCCCGCCACGCCCTCGGCGCCGACCCAGACGCGTTCCGGCACCGGCTCCTTGGCGATCGCCGACGTCCAGGGACGTTCCAGCGGGTCCTCGGCGCCTTCGACGCCGTAGCTGCGGGGCTGCCCCACCTGGATGGAGAGGATCTTCATGGCCATTCCCTTGTGTAACTTCTTGTAATATCATGACTTGGATGGGCCGGTCAAGGTCGGCATCGGCTCCCGGATGATCTCTGGAGAGGCCGGCGCTCCGCTTCCCAACTGCGGCCCAACCACTTATCTTCCCGCCACTTAGCATACATCCTCCTCGGCAGCACACCACAGCCGGGGCACCAGACCAAAGGAAGGTGTCATGACACGTCAGTATGAGGCGGTCTATATCTTCGATTCCGCCCTCGACGAAGCCAGCGTGACCGAGCATCTGAATCGGTTCCATGAACTCCTGGCTTTTCCCACGGCAGACCCGCCGGCCTGTGACCATTGGGGCAAGCGGACCCTGGCCTATCCCATCAAGAATCACGAGACCGGCTACTACGTCGTGGCCAAGTTCGAGTCGGCCACCGAGGCATTGCCGGAGTACGAACGCGCCGTCAAGCTGGAAGACAGCGTCATCCGGCACCTGATCGTGCTGAACGACGGACCGCAGCCGGTTGCGCCAACAGAACGGCCATCGGATGACGAGAGGAGGGACGACGCATGAGGCGCCGCTCGAAATCCTGTGCCATCTGCGAGTTGGGAGTCCGGGTCGTGGACTACAAGGACGACAAGCTGCTTGCCCGGTTCATTACGGAGCGCGGCAAGATGCTGCCCAGCCGACTGTCCGGCACCTGCGGACGGCATCAGCGGCAGCTGAGTACCGCCATCAAGCGGGCGCGGGAACTGGCTCTCCTGCCCTACATCAAGGGGCACGGCGGCTGACCGAGAACGCGGACGCCCCAGCACCGCGGTCGGTTACACCGGGGGTCCTCTTACTTCTTGGTGGTTACATGCTGGTGTCCTGGCCGGACGCCATCGTGTTCGCTTTGGCGCCGCTGGGAGTGCTGTTGCTGATCTCCCGGCCCCGGACCTTTCGCGAACGGGTCTGGCTCGCCACTCTGAGTGCATGGGCCGTCCTGTGGCTGTTTCAGCCGGGGGCCTACATCACGCAGATGGTCCGGGGCATGGGAGTGTTGGTGACCGGGGCCTTCGTGGTGGCAACGCTGCTGAAGCCCATGGCTCTGGGACGCAACATTGGGGCGGCCATGGGGTTCGGGGTGGCGGGCATCGTCTGGTGGGGCTGGCTTGCCGGCGCATCATGGGCCCAGCTGGAGTTCGAGCTGACGCGCGCCACCTGGGAGTCCTACCAGGCCATGGCGCAGCTCCTGGAGGCGATGGGGAGCACCGCGAGCCAGGAGGACGCCGCAGCGGGCATCACCATGGCGGTGCGGCTCTTTCCGGGCATGACCATCCTGGGTGCGGTCGCCGGTCTGCTGGTGGCCTGGACGGTGTACCAACGCGTGGCGACCAGCCCGCTGGGCCGTCCGGTGGGGCCCTTTGCCGCCTTCCGGGGCAGCGACCATCTGTTGTGGGGCCTGGTCCTGGCGCTGTTCGGCCTGGTTGGTCCCTGGCGTGAGTCATTGGAAGTGCCGGCGGTGAACGCCCTGCTGGTGTTCGGTGCCGTCTACATGGCGCGTGGAGCGGCCATCCTGACCTGGTTCGTCAGGTCACGGCCCATGGGATCGGTCCTCCTGTGGCTCCTGGCACTCGCGGCCCTGTTCGTATTGCCGATCGCGGGAAGCGGTCTCTTGTTACTTGGTATCGTCGACATCTGGGTCGACATTCGGCGGCCTCGTCCGTCGCCGAGCGGAACCTGAGGGGAAGACAATGATCGAAGTGATTCTGCGTGAAGACGTCCGGGCGCTGGGCAAGGCCGGCGACCTGGTGCGGGTCAAGCCGGGGTATGCCCGGAACTATCTTCTGCCCAAGGGCATCGCCTACGAGGCCACGCCCGGCAACAAGAAACGCATCGAGGCCGAGACCAAGGCCCGGGCCGCGAAGCTGGAAGCGGACCGCGGCGAGGCGGAGACGCTTGCCGCCACGCTCGGTGGCGTGGCCCTGAGCCTGAAGGGCAAAGCCGGTGAGGGAGACCGGCTCTTCGGCTCGATCACCAGCCAGGACATCGCCGACGCCCTGGAGGCAGCGGGGCACGTGGTGGACAAGCGGAAGATCGACCTCGAAACGCCGATCAAGACGGTGGGCGAGCACACGGTTTCCATCAAGCTGCACCCGGACGTGGCCGCCGAGATCCACCTGACGGTCGAGCCCGAGTAGCGGGGGTCCGGTGACGGTTGGCATCGCCTATCTGGACGGCCCCAGGCTGGCCCGATCGCTGTACGCGGCGTCGGACTGGGTGGCCGCCGGGCGCGAGGAAATCAACCGCATCAACGTCTTCCCGGTCCCCGACGGCGACACCGGGACCAATTTCAGTCTGACACTCCGGACGGTGGCCGACGCCGTCCGCGCCCTGGGCGACGCGTCGCTGTCGCGCACCGCCCAGACCATGTCACGCGCCGCGGTCATGGGTGCCCGCGGCAACTCCGGCATGATGCTGGCCCATTTCCTTCTGGGATTCTCCGAGTCCCTGGGAGACCGGGGCGTGGCCAAGGCCAGCGACATCGCCAACGCCTTGCAGGACGGCGCCGAAAATCTGTACGCCGCCATCGACGACCCGCGCGAAGGCACCATCCTCACCGTGGCGCGGGAAGCCGCGGAAGCGGCGAGAATCGCCGCGGCAGAGACCGAGGACCTCAGCGCCTTCATGCGACGCCTGCTCGACGAAGCCGAAGCATCCCTCGAGCGCACCCCGGAGTTGATGGCGGTCCTGAAGGAAGCCGGCGTCGTCGACGCCGGGGGCAAGGGCTTCGTCAGTATGCTGGAGGGCATCGTCCGCTTCATCGAGGGTGACCCCATCCTCCCGGTCGCCCCGGCCACCATCGACGAACTGGCACCCGCCGCCGACATCGAGGTGTCGGCCGAGGAGGACTACCAGTACTGCACCGAGGTCCTGGTCGAAGGCGAAGCGCTGCCGCCTGCCAACCAGGTCCGTGCCGCGCTCCGCCCGCACGGTGGCTCCCTGGTCGTCGCAGCCACGGCAGACGTCCTCAAGATCCACGTCCACACCGACACGCCCGAGTTGGTCTTCACCCTGGCCGAGCAATGGGGCACCGTGGTCACCACGAAGGCCGACGACATGCGGGCCCAGCACCGGCACCTGTCGCACGAGACGCGGCCGGTCGCCATGGTGGCGGACAGTTCGGCCGACCTGTCCGATGCCATTCTCGACCGCCATGGCATCACCCTGGTGCCGCTCCAGGTCATCTTCGGCGACGAGACCTTCCTCGACCGGGTGCAACTGACGCCCGAAGAGTTCTACGCCCGCCTGCGCACCAGCCCCAAGCTGCCCACCACCTCACAACCCACGCCGGCGGAGTTCGTCAAGGCATTCCGCGATGCCCGTGATGAGGCCGACGCCGTGGTCGCCGTCCTGTTGTCCTGCGGCCTGTCGGGGACGTTCCAGTCGGCGCAGGCCGCCGTCAAAGCCTCGGGCGTGACCAACGTCCACCTGATCGACAGCAAGACCGCCTCGCTGGGCCTGGGGATGCTGGCCCTGAAGGGCGCCGAACTGGCGGAAGCGGGTTGGGCGCCGCCCCACATCGTCCGGGCACTCGAGAAGATCCGCGATCAGTCGGGAACACTGGTGACCGTCGATCAGTTTGACAATTTGTTGCGCTCCGGTCGGGTCAGCCGCGGCAAGGCATGGCTCGGTGGCATGCTGGACGTCAAGCCGATCCTGGGTCTGGACGATGAAGGCCGCATCCTGCCGGTGGGCAAGGCCCGGGGCCGGGACAAGCTGGTCCCGGAAGTGCTGCGCATCCTGAAGGAGCGCCTGACCCCGAGCCCCAAGGTGGTCCGGTTCGGCATTGCCCACGCCGAAGCGCCCGAGGTGGCGGAACGGGTCCGCAAGGCCATCGTGGCGGCCTTTCAGCCGAAGGATTGCATCGTGGCGCGCGCCACCGGCGTCCTCGGCACCCACGTCGGCATCGGCGCCTGGGCCGTCTTCTATCAGGTGGAGGACGGCATCGACGAGATCCGGGCCGGCTCCGGGGAGGGACCTCCGTGACGGCAGGCTACCCCAAAACCGGGGTTCCAGGGGCCCTGCGCACGGCGGTCAGGTCCATCGAGGCGCGCAAAGCTCTGGATGTCATCATATTGGATGTACGAGATGTGAACGATGCGACGGACTTCTTCGTCATTGCTACAGGGACCTCGGACGCGCACGTCCGTGGCATCGCAGAGGCGATGATGGAGGATCTCCGTGGGGAGGAGCAACGGGCCCACCACGTCGAGGGTCTCTCCCTGGGCCGGTGGGTGCTGCTGGACTATGTCGACTTCGTGGTCCATCTGTTCCACCCTGAAACCCGCGCGTTCTATCAGTTGGAGCGTCTGTGGAGTGACGCACCGGAGCTGGAAGCCAGCTCGATTTCGTAGGGAGATGCATATGCTGCGACGGATTCTCGGGTTGACCTTGACGCTGTTCCTGGCCGTCCCGGTAGTCGGCGCCGCACAGTATTTCGGGAAGAACAAGGTCCAGTGGACGAGCTTCGAGTTCAAGATCATCCGCACGGAGCACTTCGACGTCTACTTCTACGAGCGGGAACGCGAAGCCGCAATGGATGCGGCCCGCATGGCGGAACGGGCCTACGCCCGGCTGTCCCGTATCATCAACCACGAATTCAAAGAACGTAAGCCGATCATCCTGTACGCCTCGCACTCGGACTTCCAGCAGACCAACGCCCTGCAGGGAGACATCAACGAGGCCACGGGCGGCGTCACCGACTTTCTCAAGCATCGTGCCGTCATGCCGTTCACCGGCTCATACGCCGAGTTCGAGCATGTGCTGACGCATGAAATGGTGCACCAGTTCCAGTACGACGTCTGGAGCCAGGGAAAGCCGGGGGCCGGCCTCGGCACGCTGATCGCCATCAACCCTCCGCTGTGGTTCGTGGAGGGCATGGCCGAATACCTGTCGCTGGGCGAAATCGGACCTGAGACAGCCATGTGGCTGCGCGACGCCTCGGTGGAGGGCACGCTTCCCAGCATTCAGCAGCTGACCTTCGACCCGTTCATCTTCCCGTACCGGTTCGGGCACGCGCTGATGGCCTACATCGGCGAACGCTGGGGGGACGAAGCGGTGGGCGCTCTGCTCAAGAGCACCCTGACCGGGGGCATCGAGGGCGCCTTCCAGCGGGTGCTCGGCATCTCCACGCAACAGCTGTCCGCTCAATGGCGCGACCATGTCCAGCAGACGTACCTGCCGGAACTGGGCGACCGCCAGTCGGCCAGCTCGGTGGCGGAGCCGTTGCTCACGCTCAAGAAGTCGGGCGGCACGCTGCACGTGGCCCCGGCCATATCCCCCGACGGCTCCAAGATCGCCTATCTGAGCGAGAAGGACTTCTACTTCGTCGACATGTACCTGGCCGACGGCCGGACCGGCGAGGTCCTGCGCCGTCTGGTGAAATCGACATTCGATTCGGATTACGAGACCTTCCGGTATCTGAACGCCAGCAGCAGCTGGTCCCCCGATGGAACTCTGCTGGCCCTCGCGGCCAAGCGCGGCGCCCAGGACGACCTGGTCCTGCTCAACGACAAGGGCAAGGAGAAGGCCCGACTCAAGGTCGATCTGAACGGGGTCACCAACCCGTCCTGGAGTCCCGACGGCAGTCAGATCGTGTTCTCGGGCTACGACGGCGGCCTCTCCGATTTGTACGTCATCAATGTCGACGGCTCCGGCCTGACCCGTCTCACCAACGACAAATTCGCCGACCTGCAGCCCGACTGGTCTCCCGACGGCAACACCATTGCCTTCGTAACCGACCGTGGCCCGGACACCGATTTCAACGATCTCCAGTTCGGCAACTTCCGTATTGCCCTCTACCACTTCGAGACCGGGCGCGTGGAAGTGCTGCCCCACATGGATCATGGCAAGAACATCTCGCCCCAGTGGGCACCCGACAGCCGGTCCCTGGCCCTGGTGTCGGACCGAACCGGCATCAGCAACCTGTACCTGTACGACTTCGACGACCGGCAGCTGTACCAGCTCACCAATTTCTACACCGGGGCCCAGTCGGCCACGGCGCTGTCCCCGGTCCTGACCTGGGCCCGTGAAGCCGATCGGTTGGCCTTCGTGTACTACTCCGGCCAGCGGACCGACGTCTACGCCGTGGACAACCCGCGCAAGTTGAAGGGCGCCCCCTACATCGCGCCGTCGGCGGCCGACAGCGCCCTGGCGGACTTCGCCGCCTCCCAGATCCGCCCCGTCCCGGGTGGCGAGATCGTCTCCCGCGCCGTGTTCGAAGCCCCAGCACCCGTCGCCGCCGCGCCGGCCGATTCGGTGCCGGCGGACAGCACCGCCGCCCGCCCGGAAGTGCTGGGCGGAGGGTCGGTGTACCGTACCTCACGTGGCTTCCGGGCCGCCGGGGAGATCAACGAGGCGGTCGATTCGGTCACCCCGGAGACACGGCCACTCGACATTGAAGCACTGCTCGATTCGGCGGAGTACCACCTGCCGGACACGACCCAGTTCTCGGTCAACAAGTACAAACCGAAACTGGCGCCGGAGTACGTGGCTCGGCCCACGATCGGCTACACCCGGGACAACTTCGGGCGCGGCTTCTACGGGGGCAGCGCCATTGTCCTGGGCGACATGCTGGGGAACCACCAGATGGTCCTGTCGGCGGCCATCAACGGGCGCATCAAGGAAGCCTCCGTCTTCGCCGCGTACATCAACCAGTCGCGGCGCATCAACTGGGCCCTGGGGGCCAGCCAGCAGCCGTATTTCTATGCCGCACGCGGCGCGGTCATCCCTGGCCCGGGGTTCAACGAGAACACCCTGGTCACCAATACCAGGCGCCTGATCGAACGCCAGGTGTTTGCCAACGGCTACCGGCCCTTCAACAAGTTCAAGCGTCTGGAACTGGGGATTGCCGCGGTCCACGCGAACGACGCCATCCTGACGTACAACGAGCCGTTCGACGCCAACACGGGAATCCGGACCGCCCAGCCGTTCACGACGGAGACCACGATTGGCAACAAGCTCTATTTCCGGCCCTCGGTTGCCCTGGCCTTCGACAACACGCTGCATGGCTACATCGGTCCGTTCTACGGCGGACGCTACCGGTTCGAGATTGCCCAGGCCATCGGTGGCTGGAACTTCACCCAGGGCCTGGCTGATTTCCGGCGCTATGACGGGCTGGCAGGCCCCATCCTCCTGGCCACGAGATTTCTGTACTACGGCCAGTTCGGACCCGATGCCGGCACCATCAACGCCTACCTCGGTTCGACGGAGCTGGTGCGCGGGCACACCTCCGGATCCTACTATCGCAACGAGTGCAGGGGCCTGGTTACCTGCGTTCCCCTCAACCGCCTCGTGGGCGACCAGATCGCCGTCGCGACCGCTGAGATCCGCTTCCCCATTCTGAGCCCGGCCTTCGGATTCGTCCCGCCGGGAGTGCCGCCCCTCGAAGGCGCCATCTGGGGCGACGTCGGTATCGCCTGGGATGGCCGGAGCACCCTCCAGATGCAGCTCCGCCCGGGTGACGATCCCTTCACCGTGCGGACGCCTTCCACGGCGGTGGGGCTGTCGCTCAGGACCAACGTCTTCGGCATCATGATCCTGCGGGCCGACTGGGCCTTCCCGCTCAGCCGCCGCCTGGTCGGGAACTACTGGACCATCAGCTTCGGCCCGTCGTTCTAGCCGGGCTTGTTCGGACGCCGGGCCCATTCCGGACAGGGCCCGGGCTGGCCGCACAGGCGGCACCCTTGCTATCTTGCTCGCGTGCAAAGGCCATCGATACTGGGCTCCTGGCTCTTCGTCGGGCTCCTTGGCTGTAGCGGCCAGGCCGAGTTCCCCGCCACCACCCTGGCCGACGCTCACCAGGCCCCTCCTCCAACGACTCTGATCCGTTTCCCCGTCGCCGGCGGGGAACCCAGCCTGTACCGGCCCAAGTCACTGGCGCCCATCGATTGGCGCGTTCCGGTCGGGGAGCTGCCCCGGATCCACCGTACCGTGGGCGCCGATCTGGATCAGCGCCTGGCCTTCGTGCTGGCCCAGGACCGGACCGTCGTGGCGCTCGATCTGGCCTCCGGCAGAGTCCGGACCTTTCTCGACAGCGTCCAGCACGTCACCCTGGGCCCCGACGGAACGTTGTTCACCGTCAACGACAGCCTGGAGATCAGTCAGTTGCACCGCCGGACACCCGTCCGACTCGGCGCCCGCCTCGAGGCGCCTCCGGTCGCCACGTACGGCACCCGGACCGGACAGCTTCTGGCCATGAGCGACAGCGGGGACTCCGCCCTGTCCGTCTTCAGCACCGGGGATCAGCCTCCCACCACGGTGGCCATTCCTGCTGGGCGCACCGCCGCCACCCACTGGGGCGACCTCCTGGCCGTCACGACGGCCTCGGGGCTCACCCTGTACGAGCCACGGGCGTCGGAACCGGTCCGGTCGCTGGCCATGACCCCTGCCCCGCACACCGTTGCCTTCTCCCCTTCGGGGCACCGGCTGTACGCGGCCGGAGACGAGAACCTGCTCGAGGTGTACGACCGCTACAGCGATGAGCTCATCAGCAGCATTCCGTTGCCGGGGCCGATTACCGCCATTCGATCGGACCCGTTCGGCGGCTGGTTGTTGCTGCGCGCCGCGACCGCCGACTCGATCTGGATCGTGGACGTCGGTGGCGACCGGCTGATCGGCAGCGCCGCCACCGGCTGGGAGGCCGACCTCCCCACCATCATCGGCAACGCGCTGCTTCTGCGACAAGGCGAAGATGTGGTGGCGCTCGACCTCGAGGACGACGCCTTCGCCGAGCAGGGGCGCATCGCCGATGGCGCCGACGACGTGTACCTTACCGTAGCCTGGACGCCCCGCGACGATGACCGATACGGTGATCTCCTGGCGCTGGACGAGGAGGACGAGGAAGCCGCCTCGGCCACGATCTACCTGCAGATCAGTAGTTCGCGCAACCCGGCCTGGGCCCAGGATCTGGTGAACCTGATGGAGGCCGCCGGCCTCCGGGCCGGCATGCTGGAACCGGGTGAGGGCGAGGAGGCCTACCGCGTGGTCCTGGGGCCGTATCCCACGCGAGAGGCGGCCGAGGAAGAGGCCCGCACCCTGGGCCGACCGTCGTTCATCTACCAGGCACGCACCGCGACCGATCAGAGCGCGGACGAACCCGCGCCGTGACCACCTGGCCTCACCCGATACCTGAGGCGATGTTATCGCCTTCCTCCGAGGATCCACGCCCATGAGGCTTACCAAGCTGGAGTTGTCCGGCTTCAAGTCATTCGCCGATACCATCACCGTGCATTTCGACGAAGGGGTCACGGCGATCGTGGGCCCCAACGGGTGCGGCAAGTCCAACGTCTCCGACGCGGTGCGCTGGGTGCTGGGTGCCCAGTCGGCGCGACTGCTGCGTGGCGGCAAGATGGAGGACGTGATTTTCCAGGGCGCGTCGGGACGACGCGCCGTCAACGTCGCCGAAGCCTCCCTGTTCCTGGACAACAGCGAGGGTCTGCTGCCGATCGCGTATCAGGAGGTGCAGATCACCCGCCGGCTGTCCCGGTCGGGGCAGAGTGACTACCTCCTCAACAGGGCCCCGGTGCGCCTGAGGGATGTTCACGATCTGCTGCGCGGCACGGGGTTGGGCAGCGATGCGGGCGTGGTGATCGAAGCGAAGATGATCGACCTGTTGCTGTCCGATCGGGCTTCGGAGCGACGCTCGCTGTTCGAGGAGGCGGCCGGCATCGGCCTGTACCGTGACCGCAAACACAGCACCGAGCGGCGCCTGGAGGAAACGGCGCTCGACCTGCAACGGGTCGAAGACCTCATCGCCGAGGTCCAGTCGCAGATTCGCAGCCTGGCGCGGCAGAAGGGGAAGGCCGAGCGTCACAACCGGCTCCAGGACGAGAAGTTCTCGGTCGAATTGACACTGGCCCGGCGGGAACTCGAAGCCCTGGCCACATCGACCGCCGGCATGAAGCGTCGCCATGAGGAACTGGTCGGAGAGCGCGAGGCGGCGCGCCGGCAACTGGCGGAGGCGGAGGAACGGCGTCAGGAGCGTGCCAACCACCGCACCATGGTAGAGGCCCAGCGGACCGACATCGCCCGACGTCTCAGCGACGTCCAGGTCGAGGTGGGCCGCCTCGACGGCGAGCTCGCCGTGGCGGGAGAACGTCTGGCCAACGCGGCCCAACGGCGCCAGCGGGCCTCCGAGGAGCGCCTGCAGCAGGAAGCCCAGGCCAACCAGGCGGCCCGGGACGTCGAGTCCGCCACCGAGGTTCGGAGCGCGGCCACGGTCGAGTTCCAGACCATCGAGGGCGAACTGCGCCAGCGAGCCGAAACCGAAGCACAGGTCAGGGCCACGCTCAGCGAACAGCGGGATATGGTCCGTACCCTGGAACAACAGGGACAGCACCTGAGCCAGCGGCTCAAATCGCTCGAGGGCGAACGGGGCGCCCTGGAAGAAGATCTGGCCTCCCTGCGCGAACAGGTCAGCAGTGCCACGGGCGACGCCAATCAGGCCAGAAGTCTCCTCGGCGTGGCCAAGTCCGAACTCGGGAGCGCCCAGGCCGCAGCCCTCCAGGCGGCGGACGGGGCCAGAACCGCCGCCGGCGAAGCGGACCGGCGGCGCCACGTGGTCTCGGAGGCCCGCGAGTTCGAGTCCTCCTCACGGGCCGCATTGCGACGTACCGAAGAGACCCTGGCCCAACTGTCGGCCCGGGAGCAGGCGCTCCAGGAGTTGGAGCAGGGCCGCGTGGGCCTGGCCCCCGGTGCAACCGCATTGCTGGCCGAGCGAGATCGGTTCGGAGAGGGCGTGCTCGGACCGCTGAGCGACTTCGTTCGTACCGGGCAGGACGACGCTGTGCTCGCGGAACGCCTGCTCGGCGAATGGGTCCACGCCGTGCTGGTCCGCGACGAGGCCACGGTCGCGGCGGTGCGCGCCTGGCACGCGGAAGCAAACCCAGGCACCCTGGTTCTGCTGCCCGGCAACCCGCCCGCGGCCGCGGACTCGTCCCACCCGCTGCGGGCCCGGGCCACCATCGAGTCGCCGCTGGCGGCTTCGTGGGTCGCCAATCTGCTGGCAGGCACCAGCCTGGTGGATGACGACGGTGCGGCCCTGGTACAGGGCAACGGTGCGGTGTTGTTGTCGCCCGCCGCCTCCCCCTCCGGCCCACTGCAACGACGGGCGGAGTTGGAGACGCTGGCACGCGACGTGGCACAAGCCCAGCAAGCCTTCGACGAGGCGCGCTCCACCGTGGCCGCAGCCCAGGAGCGGCTCAGCCGCGTCGAACGCGAACTCGCCGAGGCGGCCACCGCGGCGGAAGAGGCCCGCGACGCAGAGCGGGATGCCGCGGCCGTCCAGACCGAGGGTGAGCGCAAGGCCGCCGCCCTGACGCGGGACCTCCAGGCGCACGAGACCCAACTCGGCCGCCTCACCGGTCGCGTCGAGGGAGCCGAAGCGCGGATTACCGAGATCGATCACGACCTCACCACCGGGGAGGCGGCCCGCACCCGAACGGACGAGGAGCTGGATGCGGCGCGCAGCCGGTTGGCGGAACTCGAGAGCGAACAGGATGCTGCCCGGGAGGCGCGCGTCCACTGGCAGGTCCAGGCAGCCCACGTCGAGGCGCGCCTCAAGGCCGCCCAGGAGACCTTCGACCGTGCCGATCGGATCCAGGTCGAAGCCCGCTCGACCATCGAACGCCTGACGGCCGAGTTGGCGCAGTTGGAATCCGACAGCGCCGACACCACAGCCCGGCAGACCGCATGGAAGGAACGGCGTGCCGAGTGCCGCGTCGCCGTCCTGGAGCTCGAGGCCGCCCGCAACGACGCGGAAGCGCAGTTCCAGAAAGCGGAGCGCGAACTGACAGAGGCCGAGGAGGCGCTCACGGGTGCCCGGACGGTGTTGGACGACCGCAACGAGGAGCACCACGCGCTGGAGATCCGGCTGACCGAAGCCGCCGGAGAACGGCGGGGCATCATCGAGCGGGTGGAAACGGAGTGGCGCAAATCGTTCGACACCCTGATGGAGGGCTTCGAGCCGCTCGACCTCGAGCTGGCGACGCTCCGCGAAGAGTCCACCAGGATCAGGGACACGCTCGAGAAGATCGGACCGGTCAACCCTCTGGCGGTGGAAGAGCACGCCGAGGAGAGCAAGCGACTGGAGTTCCTGTCGGCCCAGCGGGACGACCTGGTGGCGGCGCGCTTGTCCCTGGTCCAGGCCATCCGGGAGATCGACGCCACCGCCAAGGCCCTCTTCACGGAGACCTTCGCCGCCATCCGCGGTCACTTCATGTCGGTGTTCCAGACGTTGTTCGGCGGCGGAGAATGCGACCTCCGTCTCACCGACGAGGACGATCCGCTGGAAAGTGAGATCGAGATCCACGCGGCGCCGCGCGGCAAGCGTACCCAACGCATTCACCTGCTGTCGTCGGGCGAACGCACCCTCGTGGCGGTGTCGCTCCTGTTCGGGATCTACCTCACCAAACCCAGCCCGTTCTGTCTCATGGACGAAGTGGACGCCCCGTTGGACGACGCCAACGTGGGCCGGTTCACCCGCATGCTCGACGAATTCAAGAAGGACACACAGTTCATCGTCATCACCCACAACCCCCGGACCATGCATGCGGCAGACGCCATCTATGGCGTCACCATGCAGGAGCCCGGTGTGTCCACCATCGTGGGCGTGCGCCTGACGGACCACCTGCATCCCAAGGCCCCCGCGGCTTCCGAACCCACGCCCGAAGCCGAAACGCCGCCCCGGCCACCACGCGTCGAGGCCGGCGTGTCCTGATCCAGGCTCATGGCATACGACGAGGCCTTGGCCGCGCGGGTACGCACCATCCTCGAGAAGGAGCCGGGCTTCGAGGAAAAAAGGAGATACCGATGTCGCAGCCGAACCAACCCCTCCGTGACGGAGCCTGGACCGCCCTTCGCCTGGCCGCCGGCCTGGCGTTCTTCAGCCACGGCGCCCAGAAGATGTTCGGCTGGTTCGGTGGCTTCGGGGATGCCGGGACGGCCGACCTGATGACCCGCTACGGCGCCGCCGGCGTCATCGAGACCGTGGCCGGCGCCCTGATCGTCCTGGGCCTGTTCACCCGTTGGGCGGCCTTCGTCGCGTCGGGTGAGATGGCGGTGGCGTATTTCTGGATCCACTGGGGCGGCGGCGCCCTGATGTGGTGGCAGAACCGCGGTGAACTGGTGATGGTGTACGCCTTCCTGTGGCTGTTCTTCGCCGCCTGGGGCGCAGGGCCGTACTCGCTGGACGCCAGGCTGGCCCGGCGCCGGGCCGCCGGGCCGAGCCAGGGCTGACACCGCAGCTATTGACGCCTGGGGCTCCAGCCGCCATGGTGGTGGCGCCCGAGGTTCTCCCCGACTACAGCATCTGGAGGTATCGATGGTATCCCTGATGTCGTTGTGGCTGCCGGTCTTGCTGTCCGCCGTATTGGTGTTCGTCGTCAGCTCCATCATCCATATGGTGTTCACCTATCACCGGAGCGACTTCGATACCCTGGCGGACGAAGACGGCGTGATGGCGGCGATCCGGCAATTCCGGATCCCCCCGGGGGACTACTTCATGCCCTTCGCCGGCAGTTCCGAGGTGATGAAATCGGAGGAGTACCAGGCCAAGTGCAAGGAAGGCCCGATCGTGTTCATGACGGTCATGCCGGACGGTCCGATGAAGATGGGATCGAGCCTGGCGCTGTGGTTCGTCTATTCCCTGGTGGTGGGTGTGTTCGCCGGCTACGTCGGCAGCAGAGCGCTGGGGCCCGGGCCCGAATACCTTGACGTCTTCCGCTTCGTGGGAACGGTGGCATTCGCGGGCTACGGATTGGCCTTGCTGCAGAACTCCATCTGGTGGAAGCGCAAATGGAGCGCCACCTTCAAGTCGCTGTTCGACGCGCTGGTCTACGCGCTGGTGACGGCGGGCGCGTTCGGCTGGCTCTGGCCGGGGTAGCACCGAGCCCATAGGCGCGTACACTACGGCCCGGGCCAATCGGCCCGGGCTTTTTCCTTGGGGACCACCCCACTCCCTCAACGCCCAAGGTCACAAACGGGTGTTGGTACTCAGGCCCTCTCGGCTCGCGAAGAGGATACATTTCGTGGCACAGGATGGCCTCGCTCACGACACCAGGACACGCCCATGGAGCACGACCGCCGTCACGACCGCGAGTGGCTGGAGGGCGATCTCGCCAGGCAGGGGGTTGCCGCGGTCGAGCGCCGCCTGGAACAGGGCGTCTACGGCGAGCACAACAAGCCGCTGGTGCGAGAATGGCTGGAGGAGCATCGAGGCCCTCCTCAAGCGCCCCGCTCCCGCCTGAACCTGGCGCGGCTGGTGCCGTCGCTACCGATCAGAGGCATCCGCGGGAAACCGGGCAAGGTGCTCACCTGGGCGGTTCTCCTCATCGTGGTGATCGAAGTCCTGAGCATGCTGATCGCTGCCTTCCTCTCCTGACGTCCCTCGGGCGGACGTCCGCGGCCGCGAGGTACCACGACTGGCCTCGAGCCTGAGCGCTAGTCGTTGCGACGCAGGAACTCCAGCTCGGTGAACCAGAAGTCCTCGTTGGGCACGTCGACCTTCATTTCCGCCACACCCCCATCGGCATTGAGCTCGAACAGCACGGTCCCCTTCCCGAACCACGGGAAGCGGTTGCGCCACTCCACCACGAACGTGTCGTGGTGCAGGTGGCGCAGGTCGCCGACGAGCTCCTTCGCCGGATGGAACCGCACGACCAGACCGCCATCCTCGAGCGATACGGAGGCGTCCCCGTACAGGGGCCCACCGTAGGTGCCGGCATACCCTTCCAGCGGCAGCGATGGCGTGGTGCCGTCGACCCGGTTGGCCTCGGCCCGGTCCTGGGCGGCCTCGAACGCCTCACGTGACGCCAGGAACCGCGGCAGATAGTCGGCGCTCCAATCCCTGCTGCCTCCGCCCAGGAACTCGTCGAGCACCCGGTAGCCGAGGGCGGTCGAGATCCAGGTCATGCTGTTGGTCAGGATGACCACCCCGAGGTTCTCCTCGGGGACCAGGAGAACGCGGGAGTACATGCCATCGTAGGCTCCCCCGTGGCTCACCACCTTGCGGGCCCGGTAGTCCATGAGCGACCAGCCGAGCCCGTAGCCCCGGAAATGCACCGAGGGCCAACGCTCCTCGCTGGACGCCGAGATCCGGAACGAGTTGTACGGGGTCCACATGTCCTGGGACCGCGCCGGTCGGAACAGCGTGTCCGCCCCGATCACCCCGCGACCCAGCTGCAACTGGAGCCAGCGGCTCATGTCCGCAACGGAGGAGATGACCCCGCCCGCGGCGCCCATGGCGTCCCAGCTGCGCCAGGCAAAGGCCTCGGTCTCTCCGTCGACCAGGCCGTGGGGCTGCGCCACGTTGACGACGCCGTCGAGGTCGGCGGTCGAGGTCACGGTCCGCCTCATCCCCAGGGGCGTGAAGAACCGTTCCTGGATGAACTCGGCCCACGACTGCCCGGTCACGGCCCGAATGACCTCCCCGGCCGCGATGAACATCAGGTTGGAATAGTTGTATGAGGCCCGGAACTCCCCCGCGGGTGGCAGGTAGCGCATCCGGCGCAGGACCTCCTCGGCGTCGTATTCCGTCAGGTACCACAGCAGGTCGCCGCTGTAGGTGCCGTAGCCGCTTCGGTGCGACAGCAGGTCGTCGACGCGGATGTTGGCCGTGACGAAATCGTCATACAACCTCAAGTACGGCAGGTAGTCGACGACACGATCGTCCCAGCGCAACCGGCCCTCATCGACCAGCACCGCCAGCGCCGCCGCCGTGAAGGCCTTGGAGTTGGAGGCGATGGCGAACAACGTGTTTTCGTCCACCGGGGTCGCGTCATCCACCCCCAGGACACCGTAGCCCTCGGCCAGGACGACCTCGCCATCCTTGACGATGGCCACCGCCATGCCGGGGACCGGCCAGGCCTGTTGCGCCGCGGCAAAGTAACGATCGAGGGCGGTGAGATCCTGGGCTGACCCGGTCCCGGCCAGGCACAGCACGGCCAGGAGAAGGGTCGGAATCAGACGGGAGACGGTGGCATGCCTGCATCGGGGATCGAGGGTCACTGGTGCTCCTGAGCCGGTGGTGGAAAGGTTCAAAGGCGAGGATGCCGCCCGACGGCCCCCCTGTCAATGCACCGAGGACCGGATGGCGCCCCGGCCTTGGGCCTGCCAGGGCCAATCCGGGCCGAGCTAGACGAAACCCCTGCCCCTGTTAGATTTACAGATCTCATCAGGGTGAGGAACGGGCCTGAAATGCTGGTCGTGATGCAACGTGGCGCCGCCGCGCAGGATATTCAGCGGGTGGTGGCCATCATCGAGGAAATGGGCTACGAGGCCCGCCCCATGCCCGGGAAAGAGCGGACCACGGTCGGTCTGGTCGGCAACGACGGGCGGGTCGACGGTACCCGCTTCTCTGCCATGCCCGGGGTCCTCGAGGTCATCCAGATCACCAAGCCCTACAAGCAGGTGTCCCGGGAGTGGAAGCGGGAGCCGACGGTGATCGATCTCGGCGAGGGTGTCCGGATCGGCGGTAAGGCCGTCGTGGTCATGGCGGGCCCCTGCTCGGTCGAGAACGAGCACCAGATCCTGACCGCGGCCCATGCCGTCCGGGATGCCGGCGCCGTGGTCCTCCGGGCCGGCGCCTTCAAGCCGCGGAGCTCGCCCTACTCGTTCCAGGGCCTGGGCGAGCCGGGACTGAAGCTCCTGGCCAAGGCTCGCGACGAGACCGGACTGCTGATCATCACCGAAGCCATCGACCCCGCCACCATCGACAGCGTTGCCGAGGTGGCGGACGTCATCCAGATCGGCGCCCGCAACATGCAGAACTACGCCTTGCTGCGGCGGGCCGGCCAATGCCGCAAGCCAGTACTCCTCAAGCGAGGGCTGTCTGCCACCGTGCAGGATTTGCTCCTGTCGGCCGAGTACATCCTGGCCGAGGGCAACCCCAACGTCATCCTGTGCGAACGGGGCGTCCGCGGCTTCGACAGCGCCACCCGCAACCTGTTCGACCTCAGCGCCATCCCCCTGGTCCACGGCCTGTCGCACCTGCCCATCGTGGCCGACCCCAGCCATGGGACCGGACGGAGGGACATGGTGACGCCGATGGCACGTGCCGCCGTGGCCGCGGGCGCGGACGGCCTGTTGATCGAAGTGCACCCCAGCCCCGACCAGGCCCTGTCGGACGGCGCCCAGAGCCTGTTTCCCACCCAGTTCGCCACCCTGATGAGACAGGCCAGAGTCATCGCCTCGACCATCGGGCGGGAACTGACACAACCCGCGGGAGTCCCGTCGTGACGCGAGGCCTGGCCGCGACCGTCCTGGTTGGCCTTGTGACCGCGGCTCCCCTGGCGGCCCAGAGCGGCCAGACCCCTGACCCCGGCCCCATCCTGGAGCGGTCGTCCCGGGTATACCAGGATCTACGCTCCCTCCAGGCCGCCTTCGATCAGGTGGTCGACAACGAGATGATCGGTCGTCTGGAAAGCCACGGGCGGTTGTACCAGCAGGGAGAGTCGCTGCTGGCGCTGCGGTTCGACGATCCGCCGGAAGAGGCCATCATCGTCGACGGCACCTACATGTGGGTCTACACCCCGAGCGCGACCCCGAACCAGGTGCTCCGGATACCGCTCCCCAGTGCGCCGACGTACGGCCTGAATGTTTTGAGCTGGATTCTGGACAAACCGGCCGAGCGCTACTACGCGAGCTACCGGAAACGGACCACCCTGCAGGACCATCCGGTGGACGTCATCGACCTCGCGCCACGCGACGAGAGCCTGCCGTTCGTCCAGGCGGCGGTCTGGCTCGATGCCGAAAGCGGACTGCCCCGGCGCGTGACCATCATCGAGCGGTCGGGGACCGAGCGGACCTTCACGCTCCGGGACTTCATCGTGAACGATCCGCTCCCCGACGACACGTTCACCTTCGACGTGCCGCGCGGCGTCGAGGTGGTCGATCAGGGCTGAGCCCGATCGTCTAGCCCTGCCCCGGGGCGGCCACCGGGAGTGGTGACCCGGCCACTTCGAAGAGCTCCTCGCGGGATCCACTCCGACCCAGAAGATCGATCGCCTCACCGACCTGCCGATCCTCGGCCAGGCGCCGCTCCAGCTCCACACCGGTTCCGAACACGTAGCGGGCAATCTCGAACGTCAGGTGGTTCGCGACGATACTGCGGCCACCGGCCCAGATCGAATCCGGAATGGCCAGGCCACCCAACGCCAGACGACTGGCGACCTCTTCCAGGTGGTCGTTCGACACGGTGAAGAACGGGTCCGTGATCGCGCCGTTGGTCTTGGACTCATAGGCGATCGCCGCAAGGGCATCCCGGTACAAGCCGAGGTCGGCCTCGAGGCTGTTGGCCAGCAGGCGTTCCCGGTCGCTCAGGGTGTCCGGAGTGACCATGACGTCCGGGATGATGCCTCCACCACCGGTGAGTGACCGTCCGGCGCTACTGAGGAACACCGGCCCTTGCGACGCGGAATCGACAGCCTCCTGCCCGTGCTCGATATCGACGGCGGCCCGTTGGATCGAGCGGCCGCTGGGAGTAAACCAGCGAGCCGTGGTGATGCGAAGGGCGGCGTCCGGTGCGAACTGGAACTGGGTCTGGACCAGGCCCTTGCCGAACGTGGTCTGGCCGACGATGAGCGCACGGTCGTGGTCCTGGAGTGCCCCGGCGATGATCTCGGCGGCGGAGATGGAGCCGCCATTGACGAGCACCACGATGGGCAGGTCCGGCCACGGCTGCGGCAGCGAGTCGACGAACCGCAGGTCGTCGGCGGTCGTGCGGCCCCGCGTTTCGAGAATCGCGGCACCGGGATCGAGAAACAGGTCCGCTGCCCGCACGGCTTCGTCGCGAATGCCGCCTGGGTTGCCCCGCAGGTCGATGATCAGGCCCGCCATGCCCTCGGCATACAGTCGGCCCACCGCGGTCCCCAACTCGCTGGCGGAGCGTGACTGGACCGCATCCATGGCCACATAGCCGATGTTGCCGGGCAACATGGCCGTGCGTGCCACGGCCCGGAGGTGCACCCGGGAACGGACCAGAGACACCGTGAAGAGATTTTCGCGCCCCGCTCGGTCGATGGCCACGGCGACCGAGGTGCCGATCTCTCCGCGGAGGGTGTTGACCGCGCGTTCCACCGTCCACCCCTTCGTGGAGGCGTCCTGGACCCGGACAATCCGATCGCCGGTCTGCAACCCGGCTCGCTCGGCCGGCGTGTCAGGCAAGGTGGATACGACGGTGAGCCAGCCGTTCCGCACGTCGATTCGCGCACCGATGCCGCCGTAGTCTCCTGAGGTCCGCTCGTCGGCGCGCTCCAGATCGTCCCCCGTCAGCAGCACGCTGTACGGGTCGCCCAATTGCTGCACCAGGCCGTAGGCGGCTTCCCGGTACAACTCGGATTCGGGGATGGAATCCACGTAGTGATCGCGAACGAGGTCGAGCACCCGCTCGAACAACCGGGCCTGCCGGTAGCGGTCCATCTCTGGCCCCTGCCCCACCGTGGAAAACCACGCACCGGTCGAGAAAGCCGCCACGACGATTCCGGCGGTGATCATCCATCGCTGTCTCATGCATCCACCTTGTCTTGGGCCATGGACTGGGCCATCCCCGGCCCGCCTCCCCAATCCCTAAGGAGCCCGGCGGGGAAAAGTTTCGTACCCGATGCTATCGTTGGGACGCTCCGGCGCCCGGCGCAAGCACAGCCTGCAGGCGGTCTGCCGCTTCGGAGGCCAGGCCCTCGGCACGGGCCATGGCGAGCGCCTGAAGACCCAGGAGGCGGTACACCTCAGCGGCGGAGGGTGGCAGAGCGGCGAGGTGCGCGGCGACGGTGTTGGCGTCACCCCGCCGGATGGGCCCGGTCAGGGCCCGATTGGGCGGCAACGCGGCCAGATTGGCCACGGCGCCCTCGAGCAGTCGCTGATACATCCCCGCCACCTGCTCGAGACCGGCGTCGCGGGCGATCCGTTCAGCGATGTCGACCAGCACCACGGTGTAATTGGCCACCAACACAGCCGCGGCATGATATGCGGGCTTGCTGCCGGGGGGCAGATGAATCGGCGTCATCTCGAGGCGCTCGGCCACGGCGCTCATGGCCTCGACGGCTCGAGCGTCTCCCTCGATGCCGACCGAAGCCCCGGAGAAATCGGCTGCTCGGTGCCGGCCCTGTTCGACGACACTCTTCAGTGGATGGAAGGAACCGAGCGCAGCCCCGGTGGGGCGGAGCGCCTCCAACGCGTGGTGATCCAGCAGTCCGGAGAGGTGACACACCACGTGTTCGGGCAAGACGCCGTCGTCATCGACCAGCCGTTGGGCCGCCGTCTGAATGACATCATCCGGGGTTGCCAGAAGGATCAGGGGCGCCTCCCTGGTGATGACCGGCCAGGGCCCCACGTGGAGGCGCACGCCTTCTGGCACCTGGCGCTCGCGCCGTCCGATGAGGGTCACGACATAGCCGGCCCGGGCAAGGGCCGCGCCGAGCCCCTGCCCCATGCGGCCGGATCCAACGATGGCGATGCGTTCAGTGACCATGGATGCCGCCCGAGAATGGTCGCACGCCCGGCCCACTACGAAGACGAGTGGACCGGGCGTGGGGTCGACCGCGAAGAAGGGCCGCTACTGCTCGTCGACTGTGGAATCAGCCTGTTGGCTCGCCAGTGTCAAGAGCGCCTCGGGAGTGCGAGCCTGTTCCAGCAGCTGGACTGCCGCCTGGATCTGGGAGTCGTCGCTATTGCGGCGCTGGAACTCGGCGTCGCGCCCAAACACATAGCGGGCGATCTCATAGCCGAGCTGATCATCCACGAGGGACCCGGCAGCATTGAATTCCTCACGGGACACCGTGCCGCCCCGTTCGATCAGCATGTCGTAGAGGACTCCGCGCATCTCGCGGGTGACGCGAAAGTCCCGGCTGGTGATGGCGCCCTGATCCTTGAGGGTCAGTACGTACGTGGTGGTGGCATCACGGTACTTGGGCCAGTCCGTTCCCATGGTCCTCACGAACGTCTGCTCCGCGGTCGTGAGTGTATCCGATGCCACCAGGAGGTCGGGGATGATGCCGCCCCCGCCGCGGACCTCGCGACCGGCACCGGTGTGATAGACCGGGAGCGTGGAATCGGCTTCGGGCTCCAGATCGGCAGCCACCAGCTCTTCCTCGGCTCCCGAGTGCCGGCTGCGCTGAATGCTGCGGCCGCTTGGCGTGTACCAGCGCGCCGTCGTCAATTTGAGGGCCGTGGTGCTCCCCAGGCGATACAGCGTCTGGACCAGTCCCTTCCCGAACGTGGTTTCCCCGACGATGACCGCCCGGTCGTGATCCTGGAGCGCTCCGGCGATGATTTCCGCGGCGCTGGCGCTGTACCGGTCCACCAGCACGACGATCGGCATGTCGGGCCATGCTTGATCGTGCGTGGTGTTGAACCGGCGGGTGGAGCCGCGGGCCCGGCCCCGGGTCGAAACCACTTCCACCCCATCGTCCAGGAACAGATCCGCCACCGCCACGCCCTGGTCGAGCAGGCCGCCCGGGTTGCGTCGGAGATCGAGGATCAGCGAAGTCATGCCGCGATCCTGGAGGGCCGCGATCTCATTCCGCAGTTCCGTGGCGGAGGCCTCGCTGACCGGATTGAGGGGGATGTAGCCGATCCCCGCCGGGAACAGGGTCCCGGCCTGGACCGATCGCACATGAATGACGGCTCGGGTGATGGTGAAGGTGAGCGGCGTGGCCACCCCGGGGCGACGCACGACGATCTCCACCGGCGAGCCATCAGGCCCCCGCAGTGTCCCGACGGCCTGGTCGCTGGTCCAATCCTGCGTGGGGGTCCCATCGACTTCGATGATCTGATCGCCGCTCTCGATGCCCGCGCGCTCCGCCGGCGTATCCGGGAGTGGGGCCACCACGGTGATCCACCCGTCACGAACGTCGATCTGAATCCCCAGGCCGCCGTAGTTGCCGGTGGTCGTCTCGGTCAGTCGGCGAAACCCCTCCCCTTCGAGCAGGACGGTGTACGGATCGTCGAGTTCATTGATCAACCCCGAGACGGCGTGTTTGTAGAGTTCCACCTCGCCGATCGAATCCACGTAGTAGGCATCGATGTGCCGCAGCACGTCGTCGAACAACCGTGCCTGCTGGAACACGTTTCCATCGCTGCCGACGCCGCGCTGGACCAACCAGCCGCCCGTGACGAATGACAGAACCGCCACCAGCGCAATCACACCCCAACGATGCTTCATGGAACCTCCGGTCGACCGGGCCCCAGGACCCGGATCGGGATCATATCGCAATCGAGACCCTGTTCATACAGAACTCTCGACTCCTCCAAAAGTTTCAGGACGCTTGGACTGCAGCACGTCCCAGGCCTCCGCCAGGACCGCTTCGGCCGCCCGCGATCCTTCGAGATGGACCACCCCGGGCCCCGACGCGGCCCGATACGCGGCGGCCACACGCCGATGGAAATCTAGCGCCTCGCGGTCCAATCGGTCGCGTTCCAGGCCGCCGTCGTGCTGGCGCTGCAATCCGATTTCAGCGGCGACGTCGACCACCAGGGTCACGTCCGGCTCGGCGCCGGCGACGGCCGCGCGGTTCGCCGCACGAATCAGTTCCGGATCGATGCCCCTGACGGCGCCCTGGTAGATCTGGGTCGAGAGGGCGAAGCGATCGGCCAGGACCACACGGCCCTGGTCCAGGGCCGGTTGCACGACCCGGGCCACGAGATCCGCCCGTGCCGCCAGAAAGAGGAACAGTTCGGCGAGGGGCGCGACCTCATGATCAGGATCGAGCAACGCCTGGCGAGCCGCTTCCGCTACCGGCGTCCCCCCTGGCTCGCGCACGCGCACCGGGTCGATGCCCCGTTCAGCCATGCGGGCCGCCAGACCGGACACCAGAGTCGACTTCCCGGACCCTTCCGGTCCTTCCACGACGACGAACATTCCCTGCGATGGCGTCACAAGGTGATGATGTTGCTGGTCGCGCCCACCTCGATGCCCTCGCTGATGTCCTTGTTCACCTGGGCCATGAGCTTGTCGAAATTGGCCCGCGCCACCACATAGGCCTGGCCGGTGGCGCTGGTCTCCAAATCCTGCACCGCCCGCTGATAGCCTTCGAGCGTGTCCTTGTCCGGCTGTTGTCCGCTGGCCATGGCCTCATCGACCTTGGTGGCCAGGGACTGTATCGTCTCGAGGCGCTCAACCGTGTCCTTGTCGTCGCGCAGGCTCGTCTCCGTCCTCCGGAGCGCCCGATACTCCTCGGACTGGCCAATCATCCGTCCCAGTTCCTTCGCCTTTTCGTCAATCACCGTCACGCTCTCCTTTGCGCCAGTACATATCGATTCCGTGCGAACACATCCTGCTGGATCCGGACCCGGTCCAGACCCTCGGCGTCAGCCAACCGCGCCACCTCGTTGGCCCGTGTGGCGTCCACTTCGAGGGCCACCCAGCCACCGGGCCGCAACACCAACCGGGCCTGGGCCAGGAGCCGGGCGGTCGCCTCGAGGCCGTCAGGACCACTGACCAGCGCCTCGCGCGGCTCCCAGTCACGAACCGAAGGATCCAGGGTCCGGTACTCCTCTTCCGTAAGATAGGGCGGGTTGCTGACCACGGCGTCGACTGACGCCTCGGCCAGCATGACCATGAGGTCCCCTTGCACCAGTTGAACCCCGCTCCCCAGCGACCGTACGTTCTGCCGCGCCACATGGAGGGCCTCCCCGGACCGGTCAACGGCCAGCACCGCCTCGAAGTCGCCTTCGCCGGCCAGACTGAGGGCCAGACAGCCGGACCCGGTACCGACGTCGACCGCGACTCCTGTCCTGACCCGCTCGAGCACCAAGTCCACCAGGGTCTCTGTCTCGGGCCGCGGGATCAGCGCTCTGGCATCACAGTACAGGTCGAGATGACGGAAACCGGCGACCTCGGTGACGTAGACCATGGGCTCCCCCGCGGCGCGGCGGGCCACAGCGACCCGGACCGCGTCCGCCTGCGCCGGATCGATCGGCTCACCGCGGGCCAGGAGCACGGCCGCCGGGCTCCGATCGAGCACTGTGGCTGCCAGCTGGAGCGCCTCACGCCGCGGCTCCGGGATGACGCTCGAGCGGGCCAGGCCCTCCGCGGCGCCCTCGAGCAGATCCCCGAGCCGGACGCTGAGCGCGTCAGGCACTGAGCATCTCCTCGCGGCTGGCCTGTCGCAGGGCGGTAACGACCTCGTCCAGGTCGCCCTCGAGGACGTCAGCCAGGTTATGGACCGAGAGGTTGATGCGGTGGTCGGTGACCCTGCTTTGCGGGAAGTTGTAGGTGCGGATCTTTCCCGAACGGTCGCCGGTCCCCACCATGGCCCGCCGCTCCGAGGCGCGCGCCGACTCCTGCTCGGCGATCATGCGGTCGAGCAATCGGGCCCGCAACACTTCGAGGGCCTTCATCTTGTTCTGCAATTGGGACTTCTGGTCCTGTTGGGAGACCACGAGGCCGGTGGGCAGGTGGGTGATCCGGACCGCGCTGTCCGTGGTGTTCACGCTCTGGCCGCCGGGGCCGGAGGACCGGAACACGTCGATCTTGAGATCCTGGTCCTTGATCTCGACGTCCACCTCTTCCGCCTCCGGGAGGACGGCAACGGTTGCCGCCGAGGTGTGGATGCGGCCCTGCGTCTCGGTGGTGGGCACGCGCTGGACCCGGTGCACACCAGCTTCGTGCCGCAGGAAGCCGAAGGCCCCGGTGCCGCGCACCGCGAAGACCACTTCCTTATAGCCGCCCATGGAGCCTTCACTGGCGGATATGGCCTCGACCTTGAGCCCGTGCCGTTCGGCGAAGCGCCGGTACATGCGCTCGAGGTCGGCGGCGAACAGCGCCGCTTCATCGCCCCCCGTCCCGGCGCGAACCTCCACGATGGCGTCGCGGTCATCGTGGGGGTCCCTGGGAACGAGCAACTCCTCGATGACGGATTCGAGCTGGGCCACCTCCGGCTCCAGCCGGTCGGCATCGGCGCGCGCCAACGCAACAAGCTCGGGATCAGCGTCGCGCGCCAATTCCCGAGCTTGTTCGAGCTCATCGCGGAGCCGCTCGACCCGAGCGACCGCATCCACCAGTGGTTGCAGCCTGGTGTGTTCCCGCCCCAGCGTCTTCAGTCTGGCTGGATCCTGCGCCACGGTTGGGTCAGCGAGTTGCCCCGCCACCTCCTCCGCCCGGGCCAGTGCCTGGCGGAGCCGTGACTCCACGATCAGGCCTCGGCCGAGGTGGCTTCCGTCGTCTTCTTCTGGTACTTGCGGCGGAAGCGATCGACCCGCCCGGCGGTATCCACCAGGCGCTGCTTGCCGGTGAAGAACGGATGGCACTGCGAGCAGACTTCCACGTGAATGTTATCCAGCGTGGATCGTGTCCAGAACTCGTTCCCGCAGGCGCACACCGCCTGCACCTTCTGATATACCGGATGAATGCTTGCCTTCATGTTCCCACTCCATGTGTTCCTCGCCGCGAGGCCCAGACCCCGGGCGGCGTGAGGTAAGCCGTTAATACTAATTCGGTTGGGTCCTCCACGGAAGGGCGAGGGCCTGGCGGCCGGGGGGCCGGCCATGGGCTGGATGACGGGTCAGATTGACACTTTCGAGCGCCTTCCCTTATCGTTGAGCGCTCCCACCATCGAGGCGCCTCGTGGCCCTGTCCCGTTCCGAAGTCCTGGAATCCGTCCCCCTGTTCGGCCAACTCCCGCCGGAGGAACTGGCGGCGTTCGCCTCCCTGATGCGAGAACGCACCTACCCCAAAGGCAGCGTCATCGTGTTCGAGGACGACCCCGGGGACGCCCTGTACCTCGTGGCGGCCGGACAGGTCAAGGTCGTGCTGATCGGGGAAGACGGCCGGGAGGTCATCCTCTCCGTGCTGGGGGAGGGCAGCTTCTTTGGCGAGATGGCCCTGCTCGACGACCAGCCGCGGTCCGCCCATGTCATCGCCATGGCAGACTCCACCTTGCTCCTGTTGCGGCGCGACGACTTCCAGGCCCGGTTGAGACAATCACCGGCCGTGGCGATTTCCTTGTTGGCCGAACTCTCGGGGCGTTTGCGGCAGGCGGACGAGAAGATCGGCGCTCTGGTGCTCCTGGACGTCAATGGGCGGGTCGCGGCTCTGCTCCTCCGCCTGGCCGAGGAGGAGGGCGGCGACCGCATCACCAAGAAACTCACCCACCACACCATCGCCCAGATGATTGGCTCCAGCCGGGAAACCGTTTCCCGGACCATGCGGAACCTGGCGGACCGGGGCATCATCACCGTCGAACGCAAGGAGATCGTACTCCTCAACCGGCGTGCGCTCCTCGAGGCGGCGCAACGAACGTGATGGGCATCACGGCCCGACCGTGACTTTTCCAATGGCCGCCAAACCCCACCAAGCGGTAGCTTCCAGCATGGGACGACACGCCTGGTGAGCTTCGTCATGACCCTCTGGGGAGTCCGCGGCTCGATCGCCACGCCAGGGCCAGGGACGACGCGTCACGGCGGCAATACGCCCTGTCTCGCACTCGAGGCCCCGGGAGGCATCCTGATCCTCGACGCCGGCACCGGGATCCGGGGCTTGGGGGACTGGCTGATCGCCGAGCGCGGCGCCACGACGACCCTCGACATCCTGCTGTCGCACACCCACTGGGATCATATTCAGGGTCTGCCGTTCTTCGCTCCGCTGTACGACGCCGCGTACACCGTTTCCATCCGGGGTCCCAACCCGGACGGTACCACGCTCGAAGCAGTCCTGCAGCAGCAGATGGACCCGGTCGTGTTCCCCGTCCCCCTGACCGGGGCGGGTGCCGAGGTGACCGTCCAGGGAATCTCTCCGGGGCCGGTGAACGGCCTCGACTGGCA
>JBDHIK010000282.1:0-2326 GCA_039587475.1 Gemmatimonadota bacterium
CCTTGGCCTGCAGTGCCGGATCGCCGGTGGTGCGCAGGACGATGAAGCTGGCCCAGCGTGGCACCTGAGCGAAGGGCCAATACACTTCCGGGTCCGGCGGCTGGTCGGGGTCGATGGGCGACACGTCCGCCACCACGCCCACGATCTCCATGGTCATTTCCAGAAGCGGCATGGTGATCCGCTGCCCCACCGGGCTGTCGTCGCCGAAGAGCAGTCGGGCCGCGGTCTGGTTGACCATGGCGACCCGCGGTGCCCCCGGCCGGTCGGTATCCTCGAATCCTCGGCCTCGGATCAGAGGGATGCCCAAGGTGGCGAAGTAGTGACGGTCGACGTCGAACCACCGGACCGTGGGACGTTCCCCAGGAGGCATCGGTCGCCCCTCGATCAGCACCTCACCCGTTTCCCGGCCGCCAAACATCGGGCCGGCCGAAGCCGTCGCCACCCGTTCGACACCTGGGAGCGCCGACAGCTCGTCCACTGCCTGCTGGTAGAACACCGGGAGCTGGTAGCGATCCGGATACACACCCGGGGACAGAAACGTCCATATCGTCAGGACGTGCTCGCGTTCAAAGCCCGGCTGCCACGACAGCAGGTTGCCGAAGCTCCGGGTGAGCAAACCGGCGACGATCAACAGCATCATCGCCAGCCCGACCTCGGCCACGACGAGGGATGATCGGATGCGGCGCCCACCACCCCTACGCCCATCACCCGCCGACGACACCTTCAAGGCGTCGTTCATGTCCACCTGCGAAGCGTGCAACGCCGGCACCATCCCGAACAGCACGCTGGTACCGAGGATGACCACGAGGGCAAACAGGAACACCGAGATGTCGAGACCCACGGTATCCAGCCGAGGGATACCCGGCGGGGCCAGGCGCAGGAACAGGTCGGTGGTCCATAGTCCCACCAGGAATCCGCCGAGGCCTCCGAAGACTGCAAGCACCACGCTCTCTACCAACACCAGCCGAATCAAGCGTCGACGGCCGGCACCGATGGCAGCCCGCACCGCCATCTCGCGCCGTCGATCCGCCGCCCGTGCCAGCAACAGATTGGCCACGTTGGCGCAGGCGATCAACAACACGAGCGCCACCGCGCCGAGGAACAGGAGCAGGGTCGACCGGGCGGAACCCACGATGCGGTCGCGCAGAGCCTCGACCTGTACCGTCCAACCCCGATTGGAGTCGGGAAACCGATCCGCGAGCTGCGCGGCGATGCCGGACAACTCGTCCTGCGCCTGGGCGTGCGTCGCACCGGCCGCCAGGCGACCGATGGCAAAGAACCCGCGCCAGTCACGATGCTGCTCTGCGGCCGGGTCGATATGCAGTGGGCGCCAGAGTTCGATGCCGTCCAGGAACGGGGCCTGGAAGCCGTCCGGCAGCACGCCGACGATGGTGAACGGTTGGCCGTCGATCTCGACCTGGCGCCCGACGACGGCGGAATCACTCCCAAACCTGCCCCGCCAGAAGGCGTGACTCACGATCGCCACGGGCGATCCCACACCGTTCTGGTCCTCGGGAACAAACAACCGGCCCAGGGCAGGTACCGTCTCCAGGACGCGGAAGTAGTCGGGGGTGGCAAGGCCTCCGGCAACACCCTGGCTGGCCCCGTCGGCGCTCATGACCACGGTCCACGAACGCGCCAGGCCAATGCCGGTGACGTTGCGACCGTGCTCGGCCAGGTCCAGTGCATTCGGTGGCGCTACCGTGCCACACGAAGCTCGTAGCTGGTTGGCTTCGCAAATGAAGACCAGGTTGCCCGGATCCGGATACGGGAGCGGTGTCAGCAGGACGCCGTTGACCACCGAGAAGATGCCGGACGTGGCGCCGACGCCCAGGGCGATCATGAGGAGGGCCAGTATCGTGAAGGCCGGCTTGCGGCGGAGTTGTCGCAGCGCACCCATCACGTCGTAGCGCAGGCCACGATGCCACTCAGAACGACGTCGGTCACGCTCGCGGGCGTGCGCAATGGACCGGCACGTCTTCAGCACCTGGTCGTAATCCCCGAATCGGGCTCGCGCCTTGGCACTTGCCTCCTCCGGACTGAGGCCCTTCGCCTCGAAGTCCCGCGCCAACATGGCGCGATGGAACTCCAGATCGGCACGGACTTCCTCCGATACTGACGGCTGCCACAACCTCGATCCGACGGCATCACCCGACCGGGATCGGGCTAGCACATCCCGGAGCCGCTTCACCGTCAGGCCTCCACCATCGCAAGCACCCGACTCACCGCTCCCTGAAACGACAGCCACTCGGCGGTCTCGGCCTCGAGCTGGCGCCGACCTTCCCGGGTCAGCTGGTAGAACTTGGCTCGGCGGCCCAGTTCCGAC
>JBDHIK010000283.1:0-2382 GCA_039587475.1 Gemmatimonadota bacterium
TGCTGACACAGAGTCGGGAAGTGGACTCCCTGGAATCCCTCTTCCGTTTCCTCGTAGTAGCGCATGATCTGCATCCAGGACATCTCACGGCCCTGACCACACAGGTCTTCGCCCACTACGGGGAGGTTGTTCTCGGAGTAGCACGCCGTCACACATGCCCCGCAGCCCGTGCAGGCGTTCAGGTCGATCGACATGCCCCATCGGTACGGACTCTGTGGATCGGAGTCGAACGCCGCCTCGACGAGCGTGGTCAGATCGACCTGGTGCTCCATCGCGTTCGGCACGTCGTGAACGTTGATGATCTCCGCAATCTCGCGATCGAGGTCATAGTCGTGACCCTGCATGATCACGAGCTTGCCCCGCTGGCCGGTGGCCGTGAGCGTGGCCGCGGCACCTGCGTAAGCGAGGGCGCCGCTGCGCCGATCGGGGGTGCCGTCCAGCAGGTCGAGCGCGTTGAAGCCCCGGCCGGCTGCGGTGCGTCCGTACGCGGAGTGCCCCTGGCCGAGCGGAACGGCCAGCGTGTCGGGGCGGATCCCCTTGTAGACGTAGGCCGGCGCCGTAACGCTTCCACCCGGGTGAATCTCCACCCAGGCGTTCCACACCGCCTTGGTGACGGTGTCCGGCAGCTCCTGCATCCACGGCCGATTCGCGCCTCGTCCGTCGTAAAACTGAACGGTCGGAAACGCGATCAGCGAGAAGTCTTCGTGAGCTTCGGGGGCCCGGAACGAGTAGTTGGCTGCCGCCGCGGTCAGCGCGGGCGCTACATCCGGCAATTCCGGCAGATCCAGGGCAACGCCGCCCTCGGACAGAGCCTGGTGCCACCAGTCGTCGAACGTCGGTGCATCGCCGCCAATGCGGTTGTGCAGCTCCTGCCACACGGCCTGCAGGTAGCTTCGGTAGTCCGCCGCCTCGAAGGCCTCCGCGGCACCCGCCGCGGAGGCGATCTGAAGGAGAATGTCCTCGCGCTGCCGGGTATCGAATATCGGCTGCATCACGGGCTGAGCGAGCCCCATGTACCCCCGGCTGAGCAGGCCGTCTCCCCACGACTCGAGCTCGTGGTGCGAGGGCAGGATCCAGCTGGCCTTCGCCGCCGTCTCATCGGCATGCGGTGAGAGCGAGATCACGTTGGGCACGTTAGCCAGAGCTTCGGCGAACCCGAGCGAAGTGGGCATCGCGTACGCCGGGTTGACTCCGGCCACGATCAGGGTCTGGATCTCACCGTCGTTCATACGACGGCCCAGATCGGCGATGGCCGCGAATGGAAGGTGCCGTCCCCGGACCATCTCGCCATCAAACTTCACGGTGGTACCGATGGCTCCGGAGACATAGTTGAGCAGGATGACCGCGAGGTGAGCATCGGTGGCCGATGGTCCCTGGCCGGCTACGCCCGGCGGAAGAGCTATCGGTGCCTGGGCCGTGGCGAAGTGCTCGGCCAGACTCCTCAGCTTGTCGGCTTCGACGCCCGTCGCCTCGGCGACGCTGTCGATCGTGAACGGGGCGAGTGCCGCTTCGACGCGGGCCGCTCGGCCGTCTGCCTTCCGCGCCGCCACTTCACGCGCCAGTGCCAGGGCAACGAGGCTCTCGGTGCCGGGGCGCGCGGGAATCCACTCGTCGGCCTTGAGGCCGGATTGGGACAGTCGAGGGGCGACGAATGAGAAGCGGGCCTGAATCCCGTGATCCGGGAAGCGGCCGGCCGCGAAACGGGCGCCCATCTCCACGGGAGCCAGCCACGTTCCGAGGAAGTCCGCTCCGAAGCAGACGACGTGATCAGATTCGTTGATCGCGTAAGTTGGGATCGCGTCGACTCCAAACGCGATTCCGTTGGCTGTGCGAAGCGCCTCCAGGCCCAAAGGCTCCCATGGCATCCACGTGGCGCCCACGGCGGCGGCCCACTCCTGGTAGAAACGAGCGGCCGTCCCGATGGCGGGTGGCGTGAGAAGCACGGTTGACCCGCTGGCCACGGCGGCACCGGCCGCCGCAATCCCAACTTCCCAGGTTGCCTCGGTCAGGCCATCTCCGGCTCGTTGTCGGGGGCCTGGCACCCGATCCGGATCGTAGAGGTCCTGGAGGGTCGAGTGCGCCAGCGCCGACAGTCCCCCGACCGAGTTCCGCCCAGGATTGCCCTCCAGCTTGATCACCCGGCCGTCACGCACGCTCGCGTGGATCGCGAGGGGCTCGGGTCCCGCCCCGGCAAGCAGGGTCGCGTAGGACACGTTCGTGCCTGGAACGATGTCGTCGGGCGGAATCAGGTAAGGGATGAGCTTGTCCCCGTTGTCAGGCGGACCGCACGCGGCGGCTGCCGCTCCGGCACCCGCAACGCCCATTACCTTGAGGAACTGACGTCGGGTCGTACCCTCGCCCGTGTTCTCCACGGCCGCCGTT
>JBDHIK010000284.1:0-3099 GCA_039587475.1 Gemmatimonadota bacterium
CCAACTTGCTGGCAGCCCAAGTCGGTCTCGGCAAGATCGACGAGGCCTACCGTACGGTCGAGCGCTTTGAAGTCGTGGCTCCGGGTTCGCCGTTCTCGACCCGATTCCGCATGTGGTTGGCAATGCATCAGCGCGACGCGGCCCAGGCCGATTCCCTGAGTATGGTCCTCAAGCGCCGTCCCGAGCCCACATGGCAAATGTGGGGCAACATCGCCCAGGCCGATTTCCATGAAAACCACGGCCGCATTCGTCGCGGCCGGGAGTCCGTGCTGGCACTGATCGATCTGGCCGAGCAACAACAGAACCTGGGGGCGTATCTCGAACGCGTCGCCTGGCTGGCATGGCTCGACGTGCACTACCTGGCCGACACCGCCAGCGCGCTGACAGCCGTCGAGGACGCGCTCGAGCAGTACCCGCTGGACGACCTTCCCCCGACCAGCCGCCCCTATCGTCATTTGGCCGAGTTCTACGTTGAGGCCGGCGAGGTCGAGCGGGCCAAGACGCTTGTGGCGGCCTATGAAGCCACCGTTCCAGAGGGCTACCGGGAAGGGGAGGGTGGGCGCCATCGAACCAACGGTGACATCGCCATGGCCGAGGGTCGCTACCGCGAGGCCGTCGACCACTACCGCGCCGGGGTGGCGTCCGGTACCTGCCTCACTTGCAGTCCCCACGCCGTCGGGTTGGCTTTCGATCGATTGGGAGAGAGTGATTCGGCCATCGCCATCTTCGAGGCAGCCCTCGATACCTTGTCGCTACTGCGGACTCTCCGCGAGGTTCAATGGTTGGGCCCGACGTACAAGCGACTGGGTGAGTTGTACGAAGGCCAGGATCGTCAGAAGGCCCTGGACTACTATTCCCGATTCGTCGACCTGTGGCGCGATGCCGACCCGGAACTGCAACCCGTCGTCGAGGAAGTGCGACAGCGCATGGCGGACTTGAGCGGGGAGCCCAACTAGTGGCTGAGCTGATCGAACGCATCCAGGAGGCCGTGGGCGAGACCTACCACATCGAGAAGGAACTCGGCGGGGGCGGGATGAGCCGGGTGTTCCTGGCCGAGGAGGTGGCGCTGCACCGCAAGGTGGTCATCAAGGTGCTGCCCCCCGACATGGCGGCCGGCGTCAACCAGGATCGCTTCCGCCGCGAGATCCAGCTGGCCGCGTCACTGCAGCATCCGCACATGGTGCCGCTCCTGACCGCCGGCTCCAAGGACGACTTGTTGTACTACATCATGCCGTACATCGAGGGCGAGTCGCTGCGCGCCAAGTTGTCGCGCGAGGGTAAGTGACCGACGCGTTGTCGTTCGCTCACCGGCACGGCGTGGTGCACCGCGACATCAAGCCCGACAACATCCTGCTGTCGGACGGCCACGCGGTCGTGACCGACTTCGGTGTTTCAAAAGCGGTGTCGGAGTCCACCGGAGGGGCGTCGTCGCTTACGTCGCTGGGTGTGGCCCTGGGAACCCCGGCCTACATGGCGCCGGAACAGGCCGCGGCCGACCCCCACGTGGATCACCGGGCCGACATCTACGCGCTGGGCGCCATGGCGTACGAGATGCTGACCGGCCAGCCACCGTTTACCGGAGCCACGCCACAGGCGGTGCTGGCATCGCAGGTCACCGAACCTCCGGCGCCGGTGGATCGCTACCGAGCCACGATCCCGGTGTCACTGGCCAGCGTGGTGATGCGCTGCCTGGAGAAACGGCCGGCCGATCGGTGGCAGGCCGCCAACGAGATGCTGCCCCTTCTCGAAACGGCGGGGACCCCCAGCGGTGGCATGACGCCGACGGGCACCGCGCCCTACCAGTCCGTCGCCCCCGACGTGGGCCGCCACGGGCATCCGGTGCGGGTGGCACTGCTGTTTGCTTTGGCCGCCGTCGGCGTGCTGGCGCTGGTGTACGGCGCCGTCATGCAGTTCGGCCTGCCCCTCTGGGTGTTCTGGGGCGGCATCGGCCTGTTGGCGATCGGCTTTCCCATCATGCTGGTCACCGGCCACCACGAACGCCGCCGGGCCGTGGCTGCGGCAGCCGGGATGACCACCCCGAGTCACGCCAGTGTCGGGGTCCGCCGCTGGTTCACCTGGCGCATGGCGGTCCTGGGCGGCGTGCTGGCGTTCGCCGGCCTCGGTGTCGTCGCGGCCGGGTACAGCCTCATGCGGGTCATGGGGATCGGGCCGGTCGGGACATTGATGGCCTCGGGCGCCCTGGACGCCAAGGATCCGATCATCATCGCCGAGTTCGAGAACCGCACCGCCGACAGCACTCTGGGGCGGACGGCCACCGAGTTGCTGCGGATCGGGTTGACCCAGTCCCAGGTGGTGACGGTGCTGCAGCCGACACAGGTCGAGGCGGTACTCAAGCGCATGCAGCGCGATCCGGCGACCGAAGTCGACCCGCCTCTGGCCCGGGAGATGGCCGAGCGGGAGGGCATCAAGGCCTATATCGCCGGCGAGATCGTCTCGGTGGGCAACGGCTTCGCCCTGTCCGCCTCCTTGACGTCGAGTACCGGCGACGTCCTGGTGGCGCGCCAGGCCAACGCGGCCAGTGCCGACGAAATCGTGGACGCCATCGACGCGTTGTCCACGGGCCTGCGCGAGCGCATCGGCGAATCCCTCAGGACCATCCGCCGCAGCGGTCCCCTCGACAAGGTCACCACCGGTTCGCTCCAGGCGCTCAGGCTCTACACCCAGGCCCTCAAAGCCGAAAACGACGGTGACCCCGCCCGTGCCGTGGACCTGTTGGAGGAGGCCGTGCTGGTCGACACGGCCTTCGCCATGGCCTACCGCAAGATCGGTGTGATCCTGGGCAACAACTTCGAGGACCGCGCCCGGATGATCGAGACCACCACGCTGGCCTACGAGTACCGCGACCGGCTGTCGGATCTCGAGCGGTTCCACGCCGTGGCGATGTACCACACCCGGGTCACCAACGACCGGGACGAGACCATGGCAGCCTACCGGACGCTGCTGGACCGCTACCCCGACGATGTCACGGCGCTCAACAACCTCGGCGTGACGTACAGCCAGTTGCGTGAAGACGACCGGGCGCTGGAGCTCTACCAGCGCGCCCTGGCCATCGATCCGGCCATCGGGACCTTCCACTCC